>DATHKA010000252.1:0-2210 GCA_035489615.1 Chryseolinea sp. | reverse complement strand
TGGTCTGGACCTGACCTACTTTGAGAGTCTTGATGGTCCTGGTATCTACGAGTTGCCGATTTCAGAGGCTTCAGGATATACGAAAGCGCTGGTGAATGGAATCAAGACGCAACGTCGCGGCTGGGAGGCAGTTTTGAAAGCCACGCCAGTGTCTAATCCACAGGGTTTCAGTTGGGACGTCGCGGTGAACTGGTCGACCTACCGCGAATACATCAAAGAAGTTTATCCGAACAGCAACATTAGTTACCTCGACAACTATCGTCAGGCGGGAGAGCGCATCGATCAGTACTGGGGCGCAGGATTGGTACGCACACCCGACGGAGAGATCGTGAATACGGCCGACGGCAGACCCATTCCGCTTTCATCGCTTAATGGCAATGCAAACGCATTCCTGGGATACACGAATCCCGACTGGACCTGGGGCATCAACAACCGTCTTAGTTATAAGAATTTCGGTCTGAGCTTTTTATTCGATGGACGTGTAGGTGGCGTGATCGCCGATTACATCCAGCAACAGACTTTCCGGGGCGGTCGTCATATCGAAACTGTGGAGGGCGCTATGGGTGAGGCGAGGTATCAGGATTATCTCGGGGTGAAGTCCTTTGTGGGCCCTGGTGTCCAGGTAACGGCAGGAACGCCGATCATCGACAACGAAGGAAAGATTACCAACATGAATGAGCTCACGGTAGCACCCAACACCACGCCAACGTATCTGCAAGACTGGATCAGCAGAAATTATAATACGAATGAACAAAACATCATCAGCAGAACTTTCACGAAGCTGCGGGAAGTGTCCTTGACGTACAACCTCCCGTCTAAGGCACTGCAGTCAACTTTCATGAAGCGCGCGAGTATATCCCTGATTGGAAGAAACCTGCTCTACTTTGCCGAGAAGAAGGACATTGATATTGAGCAGTATGGTAATTACCTCACGCCTGGATCAGGTCTGCAAACGCCGTCCATGCGCCGGTATGGAGTAAACATCAACTTCACTTTCTAAGTACATCTCAACGAACATCAACATGAATTTCATAAAGAAATCTTTGACATTCATCCTCATGGCAGCCGCAGTTGCTGCTTGCAAGGATTTTGAAGAACTCGAATCAAACCCGAATCGCCCCACCGAGGTACCTGCGTCGTTGTTGCTGAATGGCACGCTCAACGATCTCTTCGAGGACTCATGGACGGACGGACAACGGCAGAACCAGTATTGGTGCTGCAACTACAACTACTACGGAACCAATGAATACTGGGCTTCTGCGACATTGAGTTACATGATGCTCAAAAATATTCAGAAGATGGAAGATGAAGCCTTGCGTGTCGGCGCTCCGGAAGTCAATCCATACACTGCCGTGGGCAAATACCTGCGCGCAGTATTCTATACCCGGATGACACAACGCGTCGGTGACGTACCGCTCTCGGAAGCCGTACAAGGACTGGAAAATCCTGCTCCCGGCTACGATACACAAAAAGACGTGTACGTGCAGGTGCTCAACTGGCTCGATGAAGCCAATAACGAACTGGCATCGCTGATTGCCGCGAGTGACAATTCGCTGGCGGGCGACATCTACTTCGACAATGACCTGGTGAAGTGGCAAAAGGCTACCAATACATTCAAGATCCGTGTTCTGCTTAGCTTAAGCAAAAAAACAGGTGACGCGCAACTTAACGTAGCGCAGCGTTTCACTGAGATACTGGCAAATCCTGCAAAGTTTCCGGTCATGACCAGCCTCGCCGATAACATGGAATACCGGTTTAACGGAACGTCCAATCTGTACACCACCAATCCGGGAAGCAGGGGTTTTGACAAGGGGCGTTACAATATGGCCGAGACCATCATCAAGACGCTCACAGACTTAAAGGATCCGCGGGTGTATCTCTTCGCCAATCCCGCTGAGAAAAAGATCAGCACCGGGATGGACCCTAAAGACTTTAATGCCTATGTGGGAGCTCCATCCGGAGAGAGCCTTGATGATATGACATTTAAGGCAGGAAACGGTGAGTATTCCTTTGCCAATCAGAAGCGCTATTATACAACGTTCATCGGTCCTGAACCGACCATACAATTAGGCTATCCTGAGCTTTGCTTTAACATCGCCGAGGGTTTAAACCGCGGATGGACCTCAGGAAGCGCTGAAGAGTGGTATGACAAGGGCGTAGTTGCCTCCATGAAGTTTTTTGGATTGGAGGATGGCGTGACGGTTGAAATT
>DATHKA010000251.1:0-9291 GCA_035489615.1 Chryseolinea sp. | reverse complement strand
CTTGCCGACCTGGTAAAGTTTGCGCAGGAGTACAAGGATAACCCGGAGACGCCGGCTGTGTTTGCCTCCTTCATGGGTGATGGTATGCCCGCCTTCTTCGCTTCACTGAGCAAAGAACTCGAGCCGCTTGGACCGGAATATCAGCCCATTGCCTTCTATGCCATGGGTAAGTCTTATGGCGAAGATCAGCTGATGGGTCCCATTGATTGGAAGAAAGATCCCAAGGCAGCGCTCGGCAAGACGGTTTCCTGCGTATTACGCGATGGTGATATGAACATCCTGTTGAAATGGGCCGGTGACAACAATCTCAAAGTCAACCCGGATGAAACCACCTACGACAAGGATGCGATAAACGTCATCGCTGCAAACGACTTCCTCGACGCCGGCAACAAATACATCACTGGCTACAAGGAGAAGCGCAAGCTTATTCGCGACGGCAGGAAAGTGAACGAAGAAACAACGGTAGGGGTAGATGCTGTTGCCACCTGGACGCCTGGCGATGTGAACATTGCCCGGCAGAAAGGTGGACTCGTAACGATCGCCAGCACGAAGCAATACGCGTCGCAGATGCCGAACATCACGATCACCATCAAAAAGTTCGCTTACGATCACCGCACCGACATCGAAAATCTTATCATGGGTCTTAGCCAGGCGGGCGACCAGGTAAGGTCGTTCACTGAAGCCAAAGCCTTTGCGGCTAAGGTCTCGGCGAAGGTGTACAACGAACAGGACGGTGCATACTGGTTGAAGTACTACAACGGCGTAACGGAAAAAGATGCCCAAGGCATGACCGTCGCGCTGGGTGGATCCATGGCCTTCAACCTCCGTGATGCGGCGAATACTTTTGGATTGGGCAAGGACGGTATCGACCGGTACAAGGTAGTGTATACCACGTTCGGCGACATCTTGTCGAAGATGTACCCTGAATACATGGCTACCTACCCTGCTTACAGTGCCGTAATAGACAAGTCTTTCCTGATGTCTGTCATTGCCAACCACAGTGAGTTGATGGAAGGCAAGCCGGTGCAGGTTGCCTATTCAAACGAAATCACGAATGAGGTATCTTCCAAGTCATATCAGATTCAGTTTGAAACAGGAAGCGCCGTGATCAAGGTTGAATCTTACAGGCTGCTCGATGAGATTCTTCAGAGTTCCATCGTAGCGGAGGGCCTTAAAGTAGGCGTGTATGGTCACACCGACAACGTCGGTAACGCGTTGTCAAACCAAACGCTTTCGGAGGATCGAGCCAATTCGGTAAAGAGCTACCTGCTGAGCAAGGGCCTCGCCGAACAGCGCATAGAATCGAAGGGCTTCGGTTCCACTACACCGGTTGCCGACAACGGCAGCCCTGTAGGCCGCGCTCAGAACCGACGCGTACAAATTGTATTGGGTGAATAAACAGCTGTCAATGGAAATACTCAAAAGCTTGTTCAGTCCATTGACCCAGGTGAAAGGGCGTACCTTGACGGTGGTGATCATCGTCGAGGTCGCCCTCGCACTGGGCTTATGGCAAATCTTCGGTGGCGGCGGACTTATCCCCACACCATCCCAGATCGTGGCGGCGGTTGTCCGGATTTTGGCCTCACCATCCTTTGCCGATAACCTCTTCAGCAGCCTGGGACTGACGTTGAGCGGAATGGGTATCTCGATCGTGCTCGCCTTGGCCATCAGCTATCTGTCGCTGCTGCCGGCTTTCGCTCCCATCGCACGGTTCATCGTGAAATGTCGCTACCTGACACTGACGGGACTCATCTTCCTGTTTACGTTGATCACCCAGGACGGACATCAGCTCAAGCTAAGCCTGCTCATCTTCGGCATTGTTCCGTTCTTCGTTACGTCACTGTTGTCGATCATTGAATCGATCAATACACAAGAGTACGAACTCTGCCGCACGTTGCGGATGAACAACTGGCAGACGCTGTTCGAGGTGGTGATCATGGGACGGCTCGACCAGGTAGTCGAAGTGATGCGGCAGAACTTTGCCATTGCGTGGATGATGATTACGATGGTGGAAGGGCTAAGCATGTCGGAGGGCGGGCTGGGCACACTGCTCATCAAGTCGAACAAATACATCGATCTCGGCACTGTGTTTGGTATCCTGGTGATCATCTTCGCGATAGGCATCTTATTCGATTACCTGCTGAAAAACATCCGGTACTGGTTATTCCCTTACGCTAAACTTCATATCAGAAAATGAACACGATGGAACAAAAATCGGTGTACGTCAGGAACGAAGTGTTAATGGCAGTAGAGAATGTCAGCCTGTCGTATGGCAAGTCTGTTCTTCGAGATGTCAATTTCACCGTTCACAATATTGTACGACCTGGTGTTGACCAGGGCCAGGTCGTTTCCCTGATCGGACGAAGTGGTATCGGCAAGACACAGCTGTTCAAGATCCTCGCCGGACTCATCGCGCCAGATACCGGTAGCATTACCGTTGGCCTGGATCAGCATGCGGTCAGTGCAGGCGAGGTGGGCGTGGTCTCGCAGAATTATCTGCTATTCAATCATCGCTCGATCAAGGATAACCTGAAACTGGCGTTGCGTCACTCAAGCCTTCCGCTGGCGGCGTCGGAACGGGAGCAGCTGATCTTGCAATACGCTGAGACGTTTGATTTAGCCGAGCACCTGAGCAAATATCCCATGCAGCTATCGGGTGGCCAGCGGCAGCGCACCAGCATCATTCAACAGATCCTTACCGGCAACAAATTTATTCTGCTGGATGAGCCATTCTCGGGACTGGACGCCTTGATGATTGATAAAGTGATGGAACTGCTATTGCGGATATCCACGATGGATGAACTGAACACCCTGGTGATAATCAGTCACGATGTGGAGAACGCACTTGCGATTTCAGATACGGCATATATACTGGCGCGCGAGGCGGGAAAGGAAGGTGCGACGATTACCGAAACGCTCGATCTGATGAAGATGGGATTTGCCTGGAACCCGGAGATCCGGCAGGAAGAGGCGTTTCAAGATCTGGTGGCGCAGATCAAACACAAGATATAATTGTCCGGAGAGCTTGCGGAAGAAAGGCAGCAAAGATGCAAAGACTTTTTACCGCAAAGACGCAAGGACGCGAAGGTTCGCCAAGTTGTTTTTTAAACAGCATTTCATTGTACGTTGATTACATGGCCTCGCACGTCACTGTGAGTGCTGACAAAGAATCTTAGCGAACCTCCGCGTCCTTGCGTCTTTGCGGTAAAAAGTCTTTGCAGCTTTGCTAACCCCTCCACCTGGATCTTGCCTGAGTATGGGGTATAATATCCACATTCAAACAGAACAGGATACAAGGATCTACGCTGTGGAAATAGTTCGTCAATCAGCGACCGTCATTCGTACGCTCCCCATCGACCAATTTACCCTTCGGTCCTTCAGTATCGACCTTCTTCTCATCGTACTGCGCCCCTTCAGGATTTGACTCTGTTACTAAAGTAGATTGACGCTTCGGATCAACGCCATTGTGCGATTCTCCCGGTTTTACCTTCTTTTTCTCTTTCATAGCCGTACAGTTTGGTTACACAAATGCTCAAGTCTTAACGGAATAGCTTCGTTAAGCGAGCGCAGTTAGTGACAACAAACGCCAGGCCGTTTTCAGATGATGGATGAAACAAGTGCCTACTTTCGCTTGTTCAGGCGCAATCTTTCCGGCACTTTCAGATACAGATCGAAGGTTACAAAACAGCCTGAGTTTTGCACCGCGATCACGGTACCAGGCAGGCGGGTACTCAGGTTCTTGCGGTATCCTGCAAAAAGCTCAGCTCCCATGAACGACGTGAATGACCTGTTATAAGCAATTCCCATATCCACATCAATGCGGCGGAATACATCGTGATCGTCTGAGGTAAGTTGCGGAAGAAAATACGATCTCGTATTGGCCTCGGACTTTATATAAAATATGTCGGAAGAACTGAGATTGTATCGCCAGGCAACCTTGTGCGGGAGTGTGATCTCAACGCCGGTTCGCGTCGAGAAATTATGGTTGTAAACGAACACCGGCAACACCAGGAAGTTATTTGATTTGTTGACCATAATACCGATTCCCATTTCTGTATCAGGTGATCTCCTTTTCATGAAGACAGATGATATCGTATAGGTCAACGGGACGTTCGCCAGGCTTGTGCCCGTCACATTTCCGCTCTTGCTGATGTTGGCAGTGTTGATCATCCAGAAAGCGCTATCGAGACAAATGAGCGACTTAATGTCAAGCCCCACCGAACGCAAGTTCCACGTCGATAACTGTTCCCCTGCGTAGGCACCCGTGCCTTTGATTTCGAAATTCTCGGAGCGATAATAGGGCGCGACGGCGAGGGCAAACCTGGATTTTATGGCGACCGGAATGTACGCCTTCACATAACATTCTTCCAGGGTATAGCGACTCGAATTTCCAGAAACCCCTTGATAAACCCTGCCCGGGGCATGCACGTTTCTATAGCTGATCCATTTTGTGGGTGCCATTCCCGGGAGTCCAGGCTTAAACTGTTGCGCAAACAGCCCTAGGCTAACTACCTGAAAAAGAGCAAGGCAAATGGAAGCTTTCACAGAAGAATATTTCTGCCTGCCGATAGAGCGGCTTTTGCAGTGACATAAAGGTACGAAGTAATTCTGGAGAGATTCTGTGGCAGGGTGAGACCGCGGCATGCGGGTGTGAAACGATAGCCAGGCGGTCTTATTGTTCGCCCGACACGATTTTCACGCGATAATTTTTCAGCGGGTGATACATGGAGGCGTCGAACATAACATTTCCCTTATAATGATAGGTGCTCGCATTTCCCAAAATTCGCACCACGATCCCATCGCCGTTTTTTACAGCGGGTATCAGCAGGCCGAAATTGTCGGCGTAGATTTTCTGACCCTGGACAGGCTTCTCAAAATACATTCGGCCCACATTAAAATGTATAGGCTCCGCTATCAGGGTATCTTTCTTATACTCATAGGCGTCAATGTTCACGCGATATTGATGCCCATCCCATTCCGTGCTGCTTTTGAAGTCTCCTTTATTTGTATGCGTTTGAGATTTGGACGAAATCAGTTGATCTCCCCGATACACGGCCGTCATGTTATATTCAGCCTCAATGCGGAAGAAAAGCCACAGCTTCACCTTACTTTTCAGGTCGTAGTGTGTGAGGTCGCCTTTCAACTCACGGGTAATTGTGAGACTGCCAATTTCAATTCCTGCGACACTGATCTCATAGTCCTTCTTTTGTGCACGTGCTGTCAACGAGCAGATTAAAAATGTAGCCATCACGCAGACAAATCGCCGGCTTGTCCAGCAACAATTGGATTTTTGAATCAACGGCAGCGTAACACTCATCGTGAACGAAGATAGGACGTAAACCATTATGATGCGCAGTTATCCGGACAATCCATAAACACCAGATCGCGCTAAAAAGAAATACCCCGGGTTCCGTCCCCAGGGTATCTCACATTCGTTTTCTTGAATCAACACTGGCCATTACTTGACGGCTTGCGCAGGATGTCCAGGATATTGGCTACTTCTTTGCGATCTTGTACAATCGGCCCTGATCGGTCACTGCATACAACGCACCGTCTACACCTTCGGTAATGTCGCGGAAACGTTGTTCCTCGCTTGATAAGAGTCTCTCCTCGCCTATCACTTTGTTGTTTTCGATCACCAGGCGACAAATGTGCATGCCGCTAAGCGATGATATGAACAGGTTGTTCTTCCATTCAGGAATGGCGTCGCTGCTGTAGAACGTAATACCACTGGGAGAGATAACCGGATCCCAGTAATACACGGGTTGCTCCAAATCAACTTTCTGCTGAATCGAATCACCGATTTTCTTACCGGAATATTCGAGGCCGTAGGTGATCGTGGGCCAGCCATAGTTTTTCCCTGCTTCGACGTGGTTCAACTCGTCACCGCCTCTCGGACCGAATTCTGTTTCCCACAAGTCGCCGGTAACCGGATGAAAAGCAATACCCTGTACGTTGCGATGTCCGTACGAGTAGAGTTCAGGTCGTGCATTGGCTTTGCCTTCGAACGGGTTGCCCGCAGCAGGCTTTCCATCTGTAGTGATACGAATGACTTTACCCAGACCTGAATTGATATCCTGTGCCTGGGGACGCGTTTCGAGGTCGGAACGCTCTCCAGTGGTCACGAACAGGTTGCCATCTTTTGCAAACTTCACGCGTCCGCCATAGTGGAGTGTGCCTTTGTACGCTGGTGTGGCGCGGTAGATAACCGTGACACCTTCCAGCTTTTTCTCGTCGGCAGATAATTTTCCTTTCGCCACCGCGGTAACATTTCCGCCAGGAAGCGGTTCGGAGAATGCCCAATAAACCATCCTGTTTTGTGAGAAGGCAGGATCGAGGCAAAGGCCGAGAAGGCCGCCCTGGCCCTCACTGTTTACTTTGGGAACGCCGTTCAGGGGTGCGCCAGGGCTACCCGTTGCTGCAACGATTCGCATATTTCCGCCCTTTTCTGTGATCAGAAATCTGCCGTCGGGAAGGGCAGCTATGCCCCAGGGACGTACCAGTGAACTGTCCAGCATAGTGCCTTCATAAGGCGTACTTGACGTAACGCCCGCGATACGTGTCTGGCCTTCGAATGCGGGTTTGTAGTCCGTGTTGCCCGCCTTTGTTTCCACAGGGGCAGCAGCTACGGCGGTGCTATCTACAGTAGCGACTGACTCTTTGGCTTTCTTTCCACAGGAAGCAAGCACCATGGCCGCAGCTGTGATGAGTAGGTAAATCGATTTTATCGATTTTATCGGTTTTATCATAGTGTAATTAAACAATTCTCGAAAGATATCAACACAAGGCGAAAAGTGCGCCTTCTGGTGCAAGTTTTATAAACAATCGGGACAGACCATACGGCACAGCCTACAGAACGGACGCACTACCCCCCGGAATGCAAGGGTACGCCTTGCATATAGTCATCATGACAATATCCTTCATTAACGTCGGCGCGAAGGACTGCGCTCCGCTGGTCCTACCTCTACGCTTTGGGAATTTTGATTTTATGCCCCGGAAAGATCACATCAGGGTTCTTGATCACATCCTTGTTCATCTCGTAGATTTTCTGCCAGGTGGTACCGTATTGCTTGGCAATCTTGCTCAGACTGTCGCCCTTTTTGATCTCGTACACTTCATCGAAGTTCGTAGCCTCGATGTCGAGTGTCAAATCACCTGCCCGCATATCGGGGTCCATCTTGGTATAGGCATCCCACAATTTCTGCTTCACGGCTTCTGTCGTGGAACCCGTGATGTGTAATACTTTCCCTTTCTCTTCCACCTTCAGATTGGTAACACCACCTTTTTCCGCAAGGTCGATGATCGACTTATACTTTTCTTTCAGCATGGTGTCACTATTTGATCGTCATTTTATTCTCAACCTTTTTCGCGCCCGATTCCATGGCGGCCTTCATAGCATTCTGAAGATTTGATCGTTTGATGTCGCCCGTAAGGGTAACAACACTGTCTTGAACGGTGGCCGTAATTCCTTCAACCTTATAGGTCGCGAAGTTCGTATTTACCTGGGTGATGAGCGCCTCATCGGCCGTCTTCGCCAGCTCTTCCGGAGTAGGTCCTTTCGGTTTCACCGTGAGCGAATTGTTAACGCTTTTCACGCCTTTCACTGCCGCAACCAGGGTCTCGGCGGAGGACTTCAGGGCATCCTCTTCAACTTCACCGGTGAGCGTTACGACACCATCATTAACGGCTGCTGAAACCACGCTAAGGGATGGATTGGCTTTCAGCGCTTCTGTTACAGCTGCGGAGATCTTTTCATCACTGGGCTTGCATCCCGCGACGAATAAGACCAGAGCCATAACCACGAACAGAGAGGAGGATCTTTTCATAGTTATTGTATTTAAGATTAGTGATCGAAGTTAAAGGTATGGACTCGCCTGAACAAGCATTATTTGCTTCGTAACGATTATACAACATGAGCGTTGGTGGTTTGCGTCAATGTATTATCCTTGTAGTCTGTACTGCACACCATGAAAATCGTATTCCAATTCCTTATCATTGGCTTCATCGCGAGCGGCTCAATTACCGGCTGCAATCAGCCCTCGACCATAAAAGATGGCAAAACTGACTTGGCCATCGCCGGCACCTGGCGCCTGCTCTCCGGAACGCTCATAGAAAAAGGAGATACAACCGTTACGGACTACACGAAAGGCATCAGTATGATCAAGATTCTGAATGATACTCATTTCGCTTTTGTCAATCACGATCTTAATCACGGTAAAGACAGCACCGCCTCTTTCAGCGCCGGCGGTGGAACATTTAAACTGGAGGGTGATACGTACACGGAATTCCTCGAGTATTGTAGCGCGCGTGAATGGGAAGGAAACGAATTCAAGTTCAACGTTGAAATCCGGAACGATACGCTTATTCAGAAGGGCGTGGAGAAGATCGACGGCATCGGCGTTGAAAGGCTGAACATTGAAGTGTACCAACGCGTTCAATAACCGCAGCTAACAAGGTGGTTATATTCTGTCCACACTATCAATAGAATAACCGGCTCATTACCGAGGTAACGTTGCAGAATCAGTGGCGCAGTCGCTCGTAGCGCTGTGCTCCGAGGACTCTGCATTAAGACTTCCTACGAAGAGCAACACATTCATTATGCGAAGTGCAATACCTAAGGTCAACGTGCGGCCTGGTAACTCCAAAGCTCTGCGAGGCTCCGTGTGTGATGGATTTTTCCTGGCAGCCCTGCAACCTATCCTACTGTATCCTACAGGCACTTCTGTTCGATCGCCGCCATCTGCATAGCTCAGATTTTATAGGACATTTTGTTGGACCGCCAGGGAAAATCCATCACACGCGGAGAAATCACGGAGTTTTTGAGATCAGCGTGTGTACCTCGTTAAATAGGGTCGCTTTTCAAATAACGTTGGCTGATCTGGCTTTGCGCTTCGTAGAATATTTAATTCCGAGTCATCGGAGCAGTGCGGCTCAGTCGCGGGTGCTTCGCCGCTAAAGCGTCGATATCGAATGCGCATAAACCTGATGGCTAATTCCCATTCAACGTCGCGTGCCACGCACCGGCTGTCGACGCTTCGGCGGCGAAGCATTCCCCTTGAGCCGCAGTGCTCCGAGGGCTCTGCATTTAGACTTCCTACGAGAGCAACACATTCATTATGCGAAGTGCAATACCTAAGGTCAACGTGCGGTCTGGTAACTCCAAAGCTCCGCGAGCCTCCGTGTGTGCGGGATTTTTCCTGGCAGCCCTGCAACTTATCCTACTGTATCCTACGGGCACTTCTGTTCGATCGCGGCCATCTGCATAGCTCAGATTTTATAGGACATTTTGTA
>DATHKA010000250.1:0-3599 GCA_035489615.1 Chryseolinea sp. | reverse complement strand
CCACCTGTTTTCACTACGCGATCTGCAGGCCAAACTGCACAATCGTCAGTACATGATCATCAACCTCCTGGAGGCGCCCCTGCTGGCATTCATCCTGGCGTTCATCGTGCGTTATTACAATACCGACGATACCCTTCTTTCGGGTTATGTATTCAGCAAGAATCCGAATCTGCCTGCTTATTTCTTCATGAGTGTCATTGTTGCGCTGTTCATGGGCCTTACGGTGAGCGCGGAAGAAATCATTCGCGACCGAAAAATTCTGAAGCGTGAAGCCTTTTTACATCTAAGCAGAAGCAGCTACATCTTCTCCAAGATATCCATCCTGGTTTTTCTGTCGGCCGTCCAGACGCTCACCTTTGTTCTGGTGGGCAATTACATTCTGGAAATCAAGGGAATGTTTCTTCATCATTGGTTTATCCTTTTTACGACGGCCTGCTTTGCCAACCTGCTCGGATTAAATATCTCATCCGGATTTGATTCGGCGGTCACGATTTATATCCTTATCCCACTGCTCCTCATCCCTCAGCTGATCCTGAGCGGTGTGGTGGTGAAGTTTGACAAGCTTAATCCCGCGATAGGCAATGCCGCAACGGTACCCGTAGTGGGCGATCTGATGGCGTCACGCTGGGCGTTCGAAGCCGCGATGGTGACGCAATTCAAGGATAACCTGTTCGAGCGACGATTCTATCTCCACGACAAGGCCATGGCAAATGCAGACTACCGGAAAGTTTATTATGTTCCAGAGCTTGAGACCCGGTTGCAGTATTGCTTGATTAACTTTAAATCGGCCATGCCCGATATCCGTCAACGCGTGGAGACCGACCTGGCGCTGATACGGAGAGAGGTGGAAGGTCAGCTGGAGTACACTAACCAGTCGCTGCCTGCGGTCGAAAAACTTTCCAGACAGCAATTTGATTCAGCGACGTTCGAAGCCATTACCGCTTTCCTTGAAAAGCTTAAGCACATGTACGTGAATCGCTACAACCGGGCGGATGAAGAGAAAGAACGGATTATTTTTGAGAGCACGGGTACGCCTGAGCAGCAGGCGAGCTTTAACCTTTTCAAAGAAAGTTACCACAATGAGGCGATAGCGGATCTGGTTAAGAATTCAACGGAGACACACCGGATCGTTGAACTTGATGGAAAGTTGGTTCAAAAGATATACCCCGTTTACAAGGATCCGGACCCTGATCACCTGGTTGATTTTGACGCGCAATTCTACATGCCGGCCAAACACTTCCTGAATAAGAACATCGATACCTTTTACTTTAACATGGGCGTGATATGGCTCTTGTCGCTGATCCTTACGCTGACACTTTATTACGACGTGTTGCGGAAGATTATTGACGGAATGGGCAGCCTGTCGAATCCGCTGAATAAAAAGTGATTGCATGTTTTTCATCTTATCCAAGACGATCGACTTTCTCGCCATGCCTTTTACATGGATCGTCATTGCCGTCGCTGCAGCCGCATTGACCCGCAACGCCCGATGGAAGCAACGGTCGCTCTGGGCGGCTACCGGGATGCTGCTGTTCTTTTCTAACAACTTCATTGCGAACGAGGTGATGGGTAGGTGGGAAATTAGCCCAGTGGCGTACGACAAATTGATCCCGCACAAGCTGGGTATTGTATTGACAGGGAGTACCATTCCTGATCGGTATCCGGACGACCGTGTCTATTTTGCGCGTGGCGCCGATCGGGTTACGCATACAGTTCAACTCTATAAACTTGGAAAGATCAGCAATATTCTCGTCAGTGGAGGCACCGGGAAGATTATCACAAAGGCTCAACCGGAGGCAAATAAGTTCAAAAAGGTGATGGTGATGATGGGTGTGCCAGATAGTGTGATCATGCTGGAGAACGAGACGAGAAATACGTTTGAGTCGGCCGTGGCAGTGAAGCCCATGCTCGACTCGCTGCACCTGAAGGCAAGTGATTGTTTACTGATTACGTCGGCGTTCCATATGCGCAGGTCGCTGGCCTGTTACCGCAAGGCTGGGATTAATCTTGAACCATTTACAACGGATTTTTATTCAAATCCGCGATCTTTCTATCCAGACAATCTGTTAATTCCCAAACTGGAAGCGTTTGTGACCTGGCAAAAGCTCATCAAGGAATGGGTGGGCATGCTGGCTTATAAGGTCGCCGGCTATATATAGTTTTGCTAAGCATGATTTATACCAATCGTATGAAAAACCTATTTATCCTGATGCTGTTGATGGCAGGCTTTGCACAAGCGCAGCAGCCAGCCAATCCCGACGGAGCAGTTGAATTGAATGCGAAAACTTTTCGCGAGCGGTCGGCTGCCGAAGCGAATGCCGTGATTCTCGATGTCCGCACACCGGACGAAGTGCGCGAGGGCATTGTTCCAGGCGCGCAGGTAATTGACTTTCAGGCGTCAGATTTTGCCGCCCGGATCGGAAAACTGGATAAGAACAAGCCCTATTTCGTGTATTGCAAGTCTGGTGGTCGCAGTAGCCGTACCGTTGACTTAATGAAGTCGACGGGCTTCAAACACGTGCATGCGCTCGAGGGGGGATACATGGAGTGGACCCGCGCCGGTTACCCTGTGAAGAAGCCGTGAGGAGGTAACCCATATTTTAGTTCACGCACTGAATGCCGTACG
Source organism: Chryseolinea sp. (assembly GCA_035489615.1). Classification (GTDB taxonomy): domain Bacteria; phylum Bacteroidota; class Bacteroidia; order Cytophagales; family Cyclobacteriaceae; genus Chryseolinea. The sequence continues at coordinate 973 of DATHKA010000250.1, read as the reverse complement.
CTCAATCCACGGGCGTGTCGCGTCGATGGGTACGATGATGGTAGCCGTTCATTCTATTTACGGGATCGGCAAGCCGGTTGCCTGGTATAGACCGATGTTGGCAGGAAGGATGGTTGCTCCAAACCGGGTATTGATTGCCGATATAATCGTATTCGACAAAAACGCGTAGCCGCGGCTGTTTGGATGAATACCATCTTCCGAATAGATGCCCGTAGGCGGGTTGATATTCGCGGAGATCGACACGTTATTGATCACCATCAATTGTGCGGAGATGAGTGCCTCCAGCGCTTGATCAATGTCCGCAAAAGCAATTCGCGTCACATTCGCATCGGCCACGGACTTGACTGTGTTGTTGAATGCCACGCGCGCGGATTCAATGGCCAGAATTTCACTCGGAATGAGCGCGTATTGATCAGGCAGCGGAACGGACACGCCGTAAATCTTGGTGGCATCGCCACCGATAGCCGTGCCAATCACCGACCCTGCGTTTAGTGGAAGGATATCTGACTTAGTGGTTTGACGCGCGCGTGCATAGGGCAGGAGGCCGGCAAATGGCCCCGCCATGTACGGCGAAAGGTCGGTCAGCGTTTCATCCGTAATGAGGATGGCATTCTGGCCCGCCACATAGGTAAGCTTGCGCTTCGTGGACTCATCGCTGGTAATAACAGCGTTGCTTACCATAGCATCCAGAAAAGCATTGTAGTTGCTGGCGAGCGACGCGGTAAGTCCGCCGGCCGTCGTCGCATCAAGCGGCACGGCGTTCCATGCGACGGCGGTAAAGTGAGGCATTTTAAAGATGTTGGGAAAGTTGGCAACCACTCCCTTGAGGTCGGGATTGGAGGCTAACAAGCCACCGATTGCCAGCTTGTATTGCGCGTCGAACGCGGCCGTGGCCGTGAGCGGCGCCTTGGCAGGATCGCCGCCGTACGCGGCATGAAGCAGGAAGTCATCCATACCCAGCCAAAACAGAAAG
>DATHKA010000249.1:0-9127 GCA_035489615.1 Chryseolinea sp. | reverse complement strand
CTCATGTCCCTTTATTTGCGGAAGGTGGCCACCTACTCCTCTCTTTACTTGAGACGCACTGGAAATGCAAATAAAGTAAATAAATCTATATGAGTGGACTTGTTTGGTGGACGAAACCGAAAGCGGCAAATAAGAATTGCGCGCCGACCTACCGCCGGATGCTGCGTTCAAAGCATCTCCTACCTGAACAAAGGTATAGGTTCCCATTCCCGGTACGGGTATTTTCATTTTCCCAACCCCGCTACCGGAAACTTATGAACCTAAAACCACCCCTTCCTTGGTGTTCACCGATGTTCACCGTGATGTTACTTGCCTGCACCCTTCAATTTACCATCGCCCAGGAGTTGGTGGTCGAATGGCAGAGATCCAGGTACGGGGAAATGATCACCAACCCCAAGCACATGACGGTCGTAGCCGCAACGGGCGAAAGATATGTCATAGCCCAGGACGGCGATGAGCTCTGGAGTCTCATAAAATACGATGCATCCGGCGTAGTAAAGTGGCGCGTGTCTTACCGTGGTGTCGCACCCACGGACATTGCCCACAATGCCGGTGCTGTCTATGTTTTGGGTACTGCACTCCCCGCGCTTAAGCTCTTGAAGTTTGACGACCTGGGTACCCGGGGCAGGCTGGCCTGGGAATGGGAGTACTTTGCTTCTTTTGGGACCACGGAAGCTCGCGCGATAATGGCAGATCCCGTTGGAGATGGCGTTGTCATAGCCAGTGAATCCCGTCACGACGACCCCCCTGGACGTGTACTGTTTCGCACGATGCATACCTTTAGAATTTCGGCAGACCGTACGGTAGATTCCTTTGCCGACTACGACCTGGGTCTTTTCGCTGCCGGTGCTGAACTCTCTCCCCGGGCGATTTGTGCCGATGAAGGAGGCAACATCTATATTACCGGTATGTCCGATGGTATTCGGAGAGCGGACCGTCCCTATGATGCCAGCGACGGGTACGTCAGTCCCTCCAGGCTATTTGTCGTCAAATTCAACCCCAAAGGCACGAGGGAATGGGAGTACAAGTCGGTGCCCGGACCCTCCGAGTATGGCTATGACATCGAAATTGATGATAGTGGCGTTTATGTTCTGGGACAAAGCGCGCCGGCGCACTACAATATACCTGAGCCGCTTCTTACCGGCACCACGACGCTTACTAAGCTCGGTAATTCAGATGGCCACTTGATTCGAACCGTGTCAAGCCCATCACGCATTCGTGAATGGCCGACATATCAGAACAGCTCGAGAGAAGCATTGGTTGGCGCCCCTGAGTCCGGCGGCGTTCACATTGCCTATGATGGTATTGCGAATTCGTCGGTGAAACTCGAACGATACAATGCCTCTCTGGACCTTCAGTGGTCAAGAGAACTTTCCATGGGAGTCGAGACCCATTTCAACGCATTGGTCAAGATGTCTTCAGGACATCTGGCGGTGAGCATGAATAACAACATAGTCGATGGAACGGAAGCCGTCATTGGAACCTACTCCATCGACAATCGCCTACTTGATCGAATCCCGTTACACCGAACAGCGATCACGCAAATACTACCTGACGCGAACAATAAAATCCATGTTGCCGGGCTGTCGACCACCATCTTTGATTCCCGGATGGCCTACGAAGCCAAGGTTGGATTCTCGCCGTATTATTCCATCCTGCCCATGGAACTAAGCGTTACGGAACATTTAAATTTACGTCTCGACCGGTTAGAGGGCCTTTACTGGGACGTCATCGAATTATCGTGGCCATGCCCATCACTTCCCTGTGAGTCAGAATTTATGGCTTCGATGTCCGACCAAAACGGCGGATGGAAGGAAATCATTACAAAACCAGCTACCATAACGTTGCCTCAGAGTCAGGACTTCAATCCATTTACGCTGGCAATAAAAAGTCAATCAAAGTACCAAACGATCTATCAGCTCGATGGCAATCTTCCTGAGAATGGAATCAATTCGATTGACATCAAGTCAGACTGGGAAAATAAAACGCTTGCTGTATCCATAAAAACTGACGGAGCGTATTTGCCAGTTACACTTACTCTGATCGACTCCGATGGAAAAATGCTGGGCGAACGGAAAATGATTGCGCCGGGAGAAAAGGTATTTTCGGAAAGATTTAAAGTGCCTGTCGTCTATATACGTTTCTCAGCGCCGGTAAAAATTTCATTGGTTTCTTTCCAAACCCGTCAAATGGCCAGTTTAAAGTTTTGCTGGACAAGTCCATAAAGCTTCCGGCATTATTTACCGTGCATAATGGCCAGGGTACAAAAGTTCATCAACAACTTCTGTTCTCAGCCAGCACGGATGTTATGCTTAGCGCGCAAAGTCCAGGTATATTTGTGGCGCGAGTGACCTGCAATCAAGGTGTAATAGCGAAGACGCTTCAAATTAAGTAAGACGCAAGAGTTTAGATTTCTCAATCAAATCTGTGCAGCCAAATGCAGCAGAATGCTTTTATGCGTTCGGTTAACGAGTTAATTCCGGATCCTGTCATCCATCGCGGCGCTTCGCGCGCGGATTTAAGACAATTCGGTGCTAACGACATTGCGTTCATCAGGAACAAGTTGATCTGCCAGTTGGCCATTCTTGATTTTCTCCAGAATGGTCGATAAGACCAGACCAAAGATGACAAAGCAGATGAACAGCAAAAAACCAGGCTGAAGAGCTGTTTCATTGGTGGAAACGCTGGCCAGCGAGCGTGTTTTGAAATTTAACTGCCCGAGTTGATTATCAAGTATACTCTTGAACCCAATGTAGGCCATGAAAATTGCCACCACGTACACATCCGCCATTGACCATTTCCCCGACTTCAACGCAAAAAAGCGCAGCACAGCCCCGCTTCTCCAGCCGCTCGTATCCTGTAGATAAACCCTGCTGGAAATAAGTTTTGCCACCGGAAACACAATGCTGAAGATCAGAATAAGCAAGCCAACAATAATAGAATCCCATTTTCCGGCAGCCAGCAGTATATGCACCACATCGACAATGCTTTTGCTCTGAAAAAAAATGATCTGATCGTTAAAGATAAGCTTCTCTCCCATGAGGAAAAAACTCATTTCCTTGATTCGCGCATCGATCTCGATCATCGGCGCTGTTAAACCGGCCGAGAGTAATACCAGTGCCAGAATAAGTGAAAAAGTAAACAACAAGTTGTGGACGTGCCGATGCTTCATTAAAAGTCCCCATAGCAGGAGAAATGCGCCAACAACAGCGATCTCCAAAATAGCAAACATGTTCAATTCGTGCTTCAACGCATCCGACCTTGATTCGATTTCCCGGTTGAAGGCGGTAAGATCTTCGACTGCATATTTGTCCAGTAACTGTTCCAATCTTCGAATGTCATTGGCGCTGTCGTAGGTGACCGCACCATACTGCTCTATCTTGGAAAGCACGAGATCCTTCAACTTCGACTTGTTCTCCGTCTTTTTGATTTCTGCCACAATGGTCTGCGCGAACTCCGGAACTTTCTCGTGGATTTTTCGCTGGCTGACCAACGTGTTTATCACCATCTTCCTGATCTTGGCTTTGATCGACTTCCGTTTCTGATGCATGATGGTGTCTGCCTTGTTGACCACGGCGTGAAGTACAGATTCGATTTGTTGTGTAACCAGTTTCTCTTGTTCGGTTGTCAGTTCAAAGTCATCTATGCGGCGGGAAACGATTCTGACGAGATGTTCTTTCCAGGCGTCGACGGAGAGGAGACCGTAGGTAATATTATTTACGGCGCTATAATCCGCCTTCATAACCGCTCTTTCGCTGGCGGACGTATAGATCTTTACACTGCAATACATGGCGAACAGCAGTAAGGGAATCAAAAGCAGGCTTAGTGCAAATTGTTGTCGTCGTCCGGAAGAGGACATATGATTTGTTGCCATGACGCTTAATTGTATGTGGTGGTGTGCTTCAGGTCAGGTAAGTCAAAGCACAAGCCAGGATTTGGTGCTTCCGGGGTTGATTTGGGACGACAGGCTCAGCGGGGCGTGGGTAAATGCCGGGGCGTGTGGGAAAAAAGTTTCACAAGGCATCGGGTGGATTTATGCCCGGTGCCTAGGCGATTATCGGAACAAAGAATAGTCTGTTTTAAGGAGATTCACATTGAGCCCGAGCTCTCGTCACCAAAAGTCTGGCTTCGTCGTTGTGCCTCCCTGCTTGCGGCAATCGGCACAATTGGGATACGAAAAAGTGTAGCCGACAATACCTACGCCCTGAACATATATGGGGTCAAGCAGGATGGTTGTGGGAGACAATGATCCAAGATCGGCGAGAGAAATCGACAGGATTTCCTCAGGCATACAGGGCCTTCGCATAGTTCGATTCGCGATGTTGGTTGGAAGTTCATTCACGCCAACAAAAATCCTATGCTCCTTCACTTCTCCTCCCCCAAAGTATCCGAGCACAGTGTTGTTGTTATTCGTGCCATGAATGTTGCCCGTCACAGCGTAAGGCATGGGATCGAATAATCCGCCCAGCTCTTCAGTCGTTTTTCTCAACTGAGCCCAGAATTCATACTCCGCTTCGGTCAACGTCCTTTGTTTTACAGCAATGCTGTATCTCCTTGAAAGCTGCGCTGAACCTGCCGGGACACTGGTAAGCATGAAATCTGAAACGACATCGTCGGACAGTTTCAATGTATTGTAGACAAGAATGCTGGTGGACGGTTTTCCGCTCCAGCACATGTAGATACGTTCGTCAATACTTCGTTCATACGCCTGTCCGTCAATTAACTTATAGAATGAGACAAACGAAGCGGTATACTCCCATGTCTCTTCGTAATCCCATTTATAGTAGTGTGCGTTTCCAGAAGGCTCATGCGTGTTCACATAGAAATTGAGCGCGTCTTTACCCTCTTTGAAAGTGATGCTGTCAATATCGGGCGAGCGGGTTAGCGCGATAAAGTCAGACAGGTAGCTTTCCCCCGAACTCAAAGTAATGTTGAGTCGGTATTGTGCATCCATATTCCATGCAATAGAAGACGTTTCATATTTTCCATCGCCTGTGTCTTTCAGTTGAAATACCGCTCCATCATTACGTTCAATAGTAACCTGCGCCTCGTCAATAGCTTCGGGTAACGCGGTCGTATCTAACGGAAGGGCCGCTGTTAGCCTTACACTGGCAGACTGATCCGAGACGTTTACAAAACCATCCACGACGAGCAAGTTCAGGTCACCTTGAATGGCCGGAGGCGAGTAGGGATCGAGACACCCCATAAGACAGCAAAGGGAGAAATAAAGGGGACGAAGCCTGAATGCGGATTTTGCCATTGAAGGTAATTTAATCCAAAAATTGCAAGCATCAATACTTCATGCAGCGGTAAGATTGCCTTCTGGCAGACCCTGTATCCCAGACAGTTAAAAACACAATTCCGGAGCAATTGAAAGGTTACGTTAAGTTTGCCATCCTTTCCCGTGCACGAAACCAATCGGACTGATTTACCGCGCCTCGACAACAGCACCCGCACGGCCGGATAAACTGAAGGCGCGCAGCTTAACGGTTCCCGTGCCCGACACCGGACCTGTCACAGCACGACTTGTCGCGACAGGCTCCGAGCCATCCGTTGTATAACGAATGATGATGCCCGGCAACTCCGTATTTGCAAACACCTGCCCGTTTTGAGCATTGAAGGAGGGCGTTGGCAGCCGGTAACCGTAGCCACCGTTGTAATAATCGAGACGTGGCAGTTCTCGTTTTCCCAGGCGATTCGCGAACGACGACCAGTCGGCGCTGAATGCGCGTTCGCGCTTCGCGCCCTTTTCAACTGACCAGGAAGGGTTGGGAGCCCAGGCTCTCTCCGCAAGGGCAAGGAGTCGTGGCAGCACCTGGTACTCCATATAGCCATCGTAGGTCATGTTCTCAGCCCACAGGGCACCCTGTATGCCGCGAATATTCTTCTTTCCAACTTCAGTGAGTCGCTGTTTGTTGGCATACCTCGCCGGGTCCACCGGGTTCAATGCAAAGTCGATTGGTGAACTGTTGTAGATATCGAATGGAATGAACGAGAATGTTTTTTGTAGTCCAAGGTAGCCGATCCATGCATCGCCCGGCTCCTCGAATGAAGGTGACTGGGCAAGGTCAAAATAAAAGTAATCGAAGCTGGTGAGCACGACGCCATAGCCTGCGTTGGCGATTGGATATGCCATGTCCTGTGTTCCCAAAATATCCCACCAGGCATCGAACTGAAGACCAGCTTCGCGATACTTTTTGTTGTCGATCACTTTCCGCTCGGATGCTTCAATATGTGGATCTTCGATGATCATCTCTTCCCACCCGGTTATTTTCAGATTACGCTTCTCAAGACTGGCATTTACCCTCACAAAAAAGTCGGCGTAAAGATCTTTCGTCGTTTTTATTGACAAATTGCTCTTCTTGTAGTCGTCGATGGAAGGCGACTTCGCCCATGCTCCTGCTGCTACCTCGTCGCCACCCATGTGCACGGTTGTAAGCGGTGCGCCTGCTTCGGCATACATCTTCTGCAACTCGTCGAGTACCTTGTCGATAAATGCGTACACCGATGGCGACGCTACATTCATGGCATTGTCCTTGAAGTACTGAGCACTGGTATATTCCGATTGATCGTTTACGTCGTGAAGGACAAACTGCTCAGCCTCCTGTTTCTTGCCTTCCTTCATTAAACGGTTGTACCGCGCTTCCATCGACTTGATCGCGGCTCGGGCATGACCGGGCGATTCAACCTCGGGAATAACCTCGATGTGGCGCTGCGTAGCGTACTTCAGGATCTCAATAAAGTCGGCTCGCGTGTAGTAGCCCGTCCCGAAATGGTTGGCTTCACCCGGGCCCGATCCATACGATGGCTGAAGTCTTTCGTTTGAAGCAAAGGGAAATCCACGCGACGCGCCAACGTCGGTGAGCTCCGGCAGACCTGGTATCTCGAGACGCCACCCTTCGTCGTCGTTGAAATGAAAATGAAACTTATTCATCTTGTATAGCGCCATCACGTCGAGGAGCCTGAGAATGTTGGTCTTCGATTCGAAGTTCCGGGCTACGTCGAGCATAAACTCACGTACCGGAAAGCGAGGCTCGTCTGTAATGTCGATAGCATCAATGCCAATTGTTGTTGTCTTCTTTGCCCAACTGTCAGGCGGAAAGAGTTGCTTCAGCGATTGAATGGCATAAAAAGCACCAGCCTTGTCTGCGGCACTTAAGTGAACGCTATTACTGCTCACGCTAATGCTATAACTCTCTGGCGTCTTTACGGGACTTTGATCAATCATGATTGTGTTATCGGGGTCAGCTTCGGGCGAAACCTTTAGTTTGTACCCCGTTACCTTCTCGATCTCGTCGGCAAGGAATTTTGCTTCTTCCTGGAACAAAGGGTCTGGAATGATGACCGTCTCACGATTAATAGCAAACTGTCCCTTCTTGGCCACGTACTTCACCGGCGTGGGCAGAACTTTGATCAACCTTTCTTCGGGTATATCCATGGCCGTTGCATTGGCGGCATAGTTGTTCACTTTATCGGGAGTGATCAGCCGCTCTCCATTGGTATTTCGTTTCACGAACGGCATTGGGAGCTCAATAGCCATTTCCGGCTTATCTTTGCTTACCCAAAAGAATCCGGAAGGAACATCCTGGAAGTTGGCAATCTTTCGCGCCCCGGTGAATTCCATCCGGAATGATTGACCTGGCTCGAGTGCTGGAAAATTTGCCACCGGCGTGATCGTAAAGAGATCGCCGTTCACATGATCGATCGCGGCCTCATTGTTCTTCGAAGCAAGTTTGGTACGGTGATAGCGAAGACTGAAGTACATCTTCCATCCATCGGGAGGCATTCTGGCATCCGAACCATTGGTAAATGTGAGCGCGGCAAGAAAATTTCCATTGCCGTCGAAGTCGTTTTTAACAAGATCCCATTCAATGCCAAGCTTCGAGGCATCGAACGATCTTTTGGTGCTGCAAGCCGTCGTTGCCAGCGCGAGCAATAAAACCAGGATAGACGTTTTCATGCTTTAAGTAACTTCTTCCTTTCGAAGTCGACGTTGCCAATATTGCCCAAAAAATAACCTATTTTCGCTTTCAATGACGCCATTTGCGGCAAGTTGTGGCACATAAAAAGGTATGAATTTAGGCATGAAAGCCCAGTACGAACGGATAGAACGCAGGGAATTCCAGTCGTTCGGCGCCTACGCTTATGAAAAATCCGAGTTCGATACACCCTGGCATTATCACCCCGAATTCGAGCTGACCTACATTCTTTCAGGCCGTGGTATTCGTTATGTTGGCAATGGATTCGAATACTTTGAAGAAAACGACCTGGTATTACTTGGCCCTAATCTTCCGCACTGCTGGCGAAACACAGGAGTGCAAAAAGGAAACTCCAGCGCTATCGTGGTCCATTGGGAAGAAAACCTGCTGGGCAACGACTGGCTGAATAAACGTGAATTCTATTCAATAGCTCAATTGCTGTCAAAAGCACAGCATGGTATCAAATACTCGGCGACATTCAGTATGCTGATGAAGGAGAAGTTGTTGACGATGCTCAACCTTCCTTCGTTCGAAAGGCTGATGAGCTTTGTCACGATGCTAAATGAGATAGCAATTACCGACGACAGACAATTATTAAGCGCGACTATCGTCGACGCAACACTGAGAAACTATGATCATCTGAGGATAACTACCGTTCATCAGTTTGTGCGAAACAGGTACCAGGAAAAAGTCACACTTGCGCAAATAGCATCCGAAGTCCACATGAGTGAAGAGGCATTCTCACGATTCTTCAGCAAGATGATGAACAAGCCGTTCTTTACATTCCTGAATGAATACAGGATCAACGCAGCTTGCCAGTTATTAATAGAAACAGACCGGCCGGTGTCAGACGTGGCGATGGCTTCCGGGTTCGAAACACTTCCGTTTTTTTTCAGGCAGTTCGCTAAACTCAAAAAATTATCTCCGAAAAAATACAGGGATAACTTTCGTCAGCTTAAAAAGCAATGACGGGTTCCGTGGAACAGTAGAACAGTTTGCAGGGTCGGCGGGAAAAATCCATCGGACACGGAGAAATCACGGAGCTTTTGAGTTATTGAGTCGCACGTTGATCTGATCTATCGCTCTTCGCATACAGTCAAGAAAGGTGTAGCTTTTCGCAGGACGTTTAAAGGCCGAGTCATCAGAGC
>DATHKA010000248.1:0-4107 GCA_035489615.1 Chryseolinea sp. | reverse complement strand
CCTGGAGTAACCGCTTCCGACGCTCCAGAGGTTCTTTCCGAAGGTCAAATCCATTGAGGTAGACAAGGTCGAAGACGAAATACACAAGGTTCGCCATTTCGCCTTCGGAGAGCGCATTTTGCAGCGCCTGAAAATCGGACCATCCGTCCGTGTTTATGGCGCACACTTCACCGTCCAGCCAGGCGCTTTGTGCCTTCAGTTTCTTTACCTCTGCTGCAATCGCGCTCAGCCTTTCGGTCCAATCATTCCCGCCGCGGGAAAAAATCCCAACCTTGCCCTTGTACAGGCGGCTGACCATCCTATAGCCGTCAAATTTGACCTCGTGTAACCAGTCATCGCTTACCGGTGCGGTTTTGACCAAGGTCGCAAGTAACGGCGCCAATACAGCCGGCATCGACGCCCGTTTACCTGCGGTCACCTGCGTTTGAGATCTCCCAGTTTTTGAGCTTTTCTTTTTCCCAGGAAGTTTCGAGGGCTCAACTGCCCCAGCCTTCACGTTGGCTTTGACCGAACGGTTTGAATGCCATTCGTGCTCGCCCGCTGCGGCTATTTGAGCTACCGTTCGGTCCGACAATACGCTGTTGGGTCGGTCCTCAACAATACGCGCGTCGATACCTCTCTTAGCATATCTATCGGTGTCTTTTATTAGAAGCCACGGCTCCCCTTTGCCGCCAAACTTATTACCACGCGTCTTGATGAGCGCCCACTGCCCCTTCAACTTCTCCCCACTGAGATCGAATTTGAGATGTCCACGCTTGATCCCTTCCTGGGGGTCGCCAACCGGATTCCACGTGCCGTGATCCCATAACATGACCGTGCCACCGCCGTACTGCCCTTTGGGAATAATGCCCTCGAACTTGCCATAATCTAGCGGATGATCTTCGACATGCATCGCCAGGCGCTTGTCGGCAGGATCCAAACTCGGCCCTCTTGGGACGGCCCAACTAAGAAGTACGCCATTTAGTTCAAGCCGGAAATCGTAGTGCAGGTGACTCGCGGCGTGCTTCTGAATCAAATAAGCGCGTGATTGCGTGTCCTTAGCTGCAACCCGGCCCCGCGGCTCAGGCGTTACCTTGAAATTGCGCTTCGCATGATAACGGGCGAGGGCCACAAAAACCCTTCGTTAAGCACGCTTGCGCTTCGGCTGATTCCTCGAATCATGTACCAGGCGCAAACTTCGCTTTGCAGTTGTCTTCGACTTGTGGCCTCCCCCATCGATACTTTTCTTAAGAAGTGAGGCAAGGTCTATGACATTAGACGCTCTCGGTGCTTCATCGTCGTCGTCTGAAGGTTTCGTAATTTCCTGAGTCTGTCCCTTTTTGATCTTTTCCTTGATCCGCTTCATGAGGTCTTCGTGATAGGTATCTACAAACGATGCGGGATTCCATTTATCAGTCATGTCGTCAATAAGGCGCTTGGCAAGTTCTATTTCTTTGGTGGTGACACGGGCCTCTTTGAGTCCCGCTGCCGGCAACCCAAAGCCACTGGTCCCATGAAGCTCATTTGCATAGCGCAGGGTAAATAGCATTAGTGCGCGACCGACCGGCTTTATTGCGGCAAGATGCTGTTTGGAGCGCATTACGAACTGAGCGATACCGACACGTTCCGTGGAACGCAATGTTTCTCGAAGCAGGGCATATATCTTTTCCCCTCGGTCCGCCGGAACCAGGTAATAGGGTGCGTCAAAGAATTCAGGGGAAATGTCTCCATCCTGGACAAAAGTTTGGATTTCTACGGTCCGGGTCGCTTTGACGTTCGCCCGCTTAAAATCCTCGTCTGACAAGACCACGTACTGGTCTTTCTCATATTCGTAGCCCTTTACGATCCCTTTCCATTCCACTTCTTTGCCACTCGTTTTGCTATAACGTTTGTATCCCACGGGCGAGAAATCCCGTCTATCCAACATTGAGAGCTGGAACTCCTTACGGTCTTCTGCAGGGAATAGCTCAACCGGAATACTGACCAAGCCGAACGTTATCGAACCCTTCCATATTGAGCGAGCCATTTAAGCATCCTCTGGTTTTGATGTTCGAACGACTACGCAGTCGATACAAATGCCGCGTAATAGCATCATGGTTCCGCATTCATCGCACGGGATCAATGCGAGCTCACCTGATCGCTCGCAAATTCCACTCGTGCAGTCAGGGCGGTCACAACACGTTAGCTCTACTGGACAAAAGGGCATGGGCGAAATTTATACGGGGATCGGGGGAAAGGTAGTGCCGCTAGGCGTCCTACGGTCAACTGCGAACCGCGACATGACCATGCTATTCCATTCATCAGCAGATTCAATCACCCTATGGCCGATGAAGGAGTAAGAGGACTCTGACACAAAGGACAGCCCGCGCTACCTTTACATACAATTTTATCTTTAACCGCTAATGAACGTATTCGACGGGGTCGTCCATAACTACTAACTGCTCGAGCAGCTTATCTATAATTTGATGTCCTTTGCCTGTCGCAAATTCAATCGCAGAATCAGGATCCACAAACTCCTCGTTGAACAACCGTTCATACAGTTGTTCTCCGGGCTTGTGTGCGGGATCCCATATCTCAAGCGAAGGAACGAAGCTTGCGGCGGATTGACGATGCGCAATCGCGCGCACGGCGTATCCAAAATAGCCTGCTTCGACAAACGGATCGTGCCTTGGATTCCATTTCATACTGTAAAATCCCATTAGGTGTGATGTATGGGAAATGCGACACCTTCAGATTAGCAGTTCGAACCCCTTTGCCGCTGTCAGTGCCCACGCAATTACGCGGTAGGATGCCGCCGAAATGGATATGGCCGTCGAGGGTGCCGGTGACCGACTTGTCGAGATCATTGCGTCGCCTTATTCGCTTACTAGCAGAGCTATACTCGCGAAATTGATTTGCTTTTAAGGTGATTTTGTTTCAATAGACGGACGATGGCCATTTCTTGGCGGCGTGTTAGATTAGGGTTTACGATCTGCGAAATGCCGCCTAATGGCAACATAGATAATTTTTTATGATAATAAGAGTCAACTATGCCAGGGTGAACATAACATTTTCGGCATATTGAGGGCGTATTGCCCAGCCTTTGCGCAACAGCTTTTATGGCTTCCACAACGTGTTTTTTGGCCTGCGTTTCCGTCTCGAAATCTTGCCTTCTGAATAGTTCTACGGTTGCTAGTAAGGTTCCTGCCCACGTTCTAAAATCCTTCGCCGTGTACTCTTTACCGCCACTAATTTCGTTAAGATAATTATTCACGTCGGTAGAGCTGATTTTGTGTCGTTCTCCGTTTTCATCAACATACTGGAATAGTTCTTGCCCGGGAAGTTCGCGGCATTGTGCCACCAGTGACGCCAATCGCGCGTCCTTGATAATCACCTGATGCTGCTTGCCGCTTTTGCCACGAAAATCAAAATTGATGTCTCTGCCGTGAACGCGTACATGCCGATTGCGCATTGTTGTTAAGCCGTAAGAACCGTTTTCGGACGCGTATCGCTCATTTCCGATTCTAATAAATGATCGTTCTAGAAGGCGCACCACTGCCGCCAGGACTTTATCCCGCGGCAAGCCTTTCAATCGTAGGTGCGAAGTTACCGACTTGCGAATTTTGGAAAGCGCGCGAACGAAGTCGTGCAAATGCTCGTATTTATTGGCATCGCGCGTTTCTCGCCAACGGATGTGGTAACGATATTGTTTGCGGCCCCGCGCGTCACGTGCTGTCACCTGAATATGTCCATTCGTATGCGGACAGATCCAAACGCTTTGCCAGGCAGGCGGAATTACGAGGCTTTTGATTCTCTTTAACGTCGATTTGGTTCGAATCGGGACGCCGGATTCAGTGACATAACTAAATCGTCCAAGCTTACCTTTCCGAATAATTCCAGGAATGGTGTCTTCGACGTATTGCAAATTTGCTTTTCGCGCGCTAGCTGCTTCGGGGGAATGTATTGCCATTTATTGGAAAGATGATAGGCCAATTAGACGCTCAAAATTTATCTGCTATCAGCTCGCCCAACCATCAGACCTACTCTTATCGATCTGTCAGACAGCCCCTACAGGAGCGACTGATGATTGCTCGGTTCCTTGGGATATCGCAAACCGACTTCGATGCTGCGATGCGGAAACGATGGATT
>DATHKA010000247.1:0-6497 GCA_035489615.1 Chryseolinea sp. | reverse complement strand
AATGAAGAGACCGGGAAACTTTCAGTCCTTTTCAGGAGCGTTTACGATTCCAAGGATTCCGTAAGCAATCCTGCGCGGTTCGATGCGAGCATTGCGGAAACTATCAAGTCGGTATTGATATCGCCAAACTTTTTATACAAGGTGGAAGAGGAGCCTGATAAACCGGGCGCTTATGACCTGAGCCACTTTGAGGTAGCCACCCGGTTATCCTACTTACTATGGTCCAGCATGCCAGATGACGAACTGTTTGGTCTGGCCTACGCCGGCCGTTTGCAAGATACCATCGTGCTGGAAAATCAGGTGAGACGCATGTTGGCGGATCCAAAGGCAAAACGATTTGCCGAAAGCTTCTCGACTCAATGGCTTGGAATTGCGAAGCTGTTGGATAGCCAACCGATGGTAGATGAACAGATGTACCCGGGCTTCAGTCGCACGATACGTCAGGGATTATATCGCGAAACGGTTGAATACTTTTATTATGTGTTGACCAAAAGCAGGAACATGCTCGAATTGATCAACAGCGACTACACTTTTCTAAATAAGGAGCTGGCTGACTTTTATGGCATCGAGGGTGTAACAAGCGAGGATTTGAGTCGGGTGGTGTTGCAGGATTCAACGCGGGGCGGTGTTTTGGGAATGGGCAGTGTTCTGGCGTCTACTTCATTTCCGTTGCGCACCAGTCCTGTGATCAGGGGGAAATGGGTGATGGAACAATTGCTTGGCATATCGCCACCGCCACCGCCACCGTTAGTGGCCGAATTTAATGAAGATACGAAAGCGCATGAGGAATTGGGACTGCGTAAGATTCTTGAAGCACATCGGGCCAAACCTGACTGTCAGTCTTGTCATCAAAAGATGGATCCGCTGGGCCTTGGTCTCGAAAATTTTGATCCCACCGGCCGGTGGAGGGACTCCTATGGAAAGGCTGCCGTGGATGCAGCCGGTGTGATGGCCGATGGCCGCGCGTTCACGGGCCCATATGAACTCAAACTGCTGCTCATGACTGAGCGGGCGAAGATCGCGCGCAATTTGTCGTCGCGCATGTTATCGTACGCATTGGGAAGGTCCATCCTGTTTACGGACGAACCGGCCTTGCAACGGTTGGACAATACGCTGCTCAACAACCACTTTGATCCACAGCCTTTCCTGATTGAGTTGGTGAAGAGCTATCCATTCAGAATGAAAATTAATGATTTCGAAAAGAGGGTATAAGATATGAAGAAGAAATGGCACATTTCCAGGAGAAGAATGTTAAAGGGAATGGGGGCTTGTATTGCGTTGCCGTTTCTCGAGGCCATGGCGATACCCGGACCATCGCCTGTTGGCGCGTCCCCCGTGCGCACAGCATTCCTGTTTATGCCCAATGGCGTACATCCTGACCGTTGGACCCCCGCCACTACGGGCAGCGGCTTTGAACTCACGCCGCAATTGATGCCGCTGGAAAAGTTTCGGAAAGATATCGTCGTATTGGGCGAGTTGATGAACAAGAACTCGCTCTTCAAGGGCGCCGACGGTCATTATGCTAAGTCGGCCAGCCTGCTTACCTGCATGCCCATCAAGCAAACGGTAGGCGACAACATCAGCAGCGGCGGCGTATCTGTCGATCAGGTGATCGCGGCCGGAGTCGGTCATGATACGTTGTTTCCTTCCCTGGAGTACGGTCTCGATCGCATAACAACTGGCGTCGATATCAACGTTGGGTTTACACGTCTCTACGGGTCAAGCATATCGTGGAAGTCACCCAATCAGCCATTATCCAAGGAGATCGATCCGCGGCTTGCCTTCGACCGCTTGTTTCGGCAATACGTGCCCGGCGCTAAAGTAAAGGACGATCCTTATAAGCAGAGCATCCTGGACATGGTACTGGCTGACGCCAACAATCTGAAGCGGCACCTCGGACGTGCCGATCAGGACAAGGTTTCAGAATATCTGGAGTCGATCTATAGCGTGGAGAAGCGCATTTCCAACGATGCGAATCGAACGAGGTTTGCCAAAAACATAACGCCCGACATTACCCGTGAGCTGGTAAGACTCAATCATAGCATCGAAGAGTACAAGGAAGCGTATGGCGGCGTTGACATCACGGAAAAGACGAGGCTGATGCTGGACATCATGGCCCTTGCATTTTGGAGTGACGCGAGTCGCGTCAGCACGTTCATGTTTGGCAACTCTGTGAGTGATCGCAACTTCTCCTTTCTCGATGGCGTGAAGGGGAATCATCATTCTATTTCCCATCACATGGATAAGACGGAGGCCCTGGAAGAGTATACACGCATTACCCAGTGGCATGTGGCGCAGTATGCATACTTTCTGGACAAACTCCAGAACATACGCGAAGGCGACAAGACCTTGCTCGATAATTCGATGGTCGTGTTTACTTCCGACCTTCGCGACGGCAACCGGCATTCTCCCAAGAACCTTCCTATCGTGCTGGCGGGAAAGGGGGGAGGGAAGATCAAAACAGGGCAACATCTCGCCTATGAAAAGGAAACGCCGTTGGCCAATCTGTACCTTACGATGTTACAGTCGATGGACTTGCCGCATCAGAAATTTGGAGACTGCACGGGAACGCTGACCGGACTTGTTTGAGGAGGGAGCATGACGCAAACAAAGTTTGCTGCGGTGCGTAAGGTTGTTGCGATCGTTGCTATTGTCATAGGTGTAAGTTTGTTGGCACTGCCCCTTACATCGCCTTCGGGTGTGCCGTTGATTTTCCTTTTTATCGGGAGGTTTCATCCGCTTGTACTGCATTTTCCAATCGTGCTGTCATTGCTTGCGCTTGTCGTTGAATTGCTGCGACTCCTGATATTCAAGCGAATGACGATCGCTTTCACGGAGTTGCTGATGGTTCTTGCCACGCTGTCGTCATGGGTGACGATCGGTGCCGGATACTTTCTTTATGCGTCGGGCGAATACGCCGGCGACGTGATCGGGCAACACTTTTGGGCCGGCACGCTGGCCGGCACCGGCCTTTCCGTCGCACTTGCTTTCCTTCTATACTACCATACAACCCGTAGGCTATACGGATTTTTCCTGGCCGGGCTGGTGCTGGCGAATGGAGTGGTGGCTTATACGAGTCACCTGGGAGGAATGGTAACGCATGGCCAGGATTACCTTTTCGAGTATCTGGACTTGATGCGTGCGAGCGATCTTCATGCTGAAAAATCCAATCAGGAGTTGCTGCTGTATGCCGACATGGTAGCTCCAGTACTGGAAGCACGCTGTGCCAGTTGCCACAATCGTCAGCGCGCTAAGGGAGGATTGGCCATGGATGGTTATCCGCAATTGTTCGGTGCAGGTGATAGCAACCACCCCGCTATAGTCCCGGGTTCAATCAGCAAAAGCGAAGCGCTTGCCCGCATCCGGCTTCCGGTCCACGACGACGAACACATGCCGCCCGAAGGCAAGTCACCACTTACCGACGATGAAGTAGCGCTGCTTACGTTTTGGGTGAAAGGCGGAGCATCGGACACGGCGCGCGTATGGCCCGCCCGTGAGGTGGATTCGATGCGGCAATCCATTGATCGTCTGGTGCCTGAACTCCGGAAGTATCAGCTGCGCCTGGCCGCGAACCGGGAAGAGTATGCTGATGCCTTCACTAAACTCCAGGAGTTGGCCCCCGCTGCCGGGCTGGTCGTGTTGCGTGACTCGCTTAGCGACAATGGACAACTTCAGTTAAGCGCCAGGGTGCCACCCCATCACTTAACAGGTGAATCACTGCGGGTGCTGGCGCCCTACTATCGTTATTTCTCCAGAGTGTCACTGGCGTCATCGGGGTTAGAGGACGATCTGCTTTATTATCTCGCGCAAATGGCCCATGTGCAAACGCTGTATTTGCAAAAGAATGCCCTCGATGGCTCGGGTCTGGTCTATCTTTCGAAGATGCCGGTGCTTGAAACCCTGAACCTGTCTTATACGCGGATCGATGATCGTCACGCTTTGGAGCTTCTGAACTTTCCCAAACTCAAGAAGGTGTTCCTGTTTCGAACCAACGTTAGCCCCGAAGTGATAAAGGCTATCAAGCGCTATCGTCCAGGTCTCGAAATACTCGAGGAAGAAGGTCCCTATTTTTGAATCCGGGTAAAGGTATTGGCTTTACTTGATGCGCTCGATCTTTCCCACAATGAAAATGTATGAGCACGCACCGATGAATCCCAGTATTCCGATAAAAGCCAGTGCCGGACGAAAGTCTCCGCCCTTGGCCAGGTATCCGATGACAATGGGAACGACGATCGAAGCGAGGTTGCCCATGAAGTTAAACACGCCGCCTGTAAGACCGATGAGGTGCTTGGGTGAAAGAATGGACACGAACACCCACGAGATCAGCGCCATGCCTGCTCCAAAGAATGCCAACGCCAGAAAGAAAATGATCATCGCCGTGTCGTCGGTGTAATTGGCGCCCACTATTGAAACGGAGAGTAACAAACCGAATATGATCGGCGCCTTCCGGGCAAAGCTCACAGACTTACCTTGCTGAGCAAGACGGTCAGACAGGAATCCGGACAGAAGCAAGCCGGCACAGGCAGCGAGAAACGGCACGGAAGCGAGATATCCGGACTTGATGAAATCAAGGCCACGATAGTCGACTAAATAGGATGGGAACCAGGTGAGAAAGAACCAGAGGGTTGCATTCACACAGAACTGCCCAATGTATACACCCCACAAGGTGCGACTGGAGAAAACCTGCCGGAGATTTTCTTTGCTCCATATCGGTTTGGCAGGGTCCGTGGTCTTCTTTTGAAATACACCTCCACCTTGGTGGATGTAGTCCAGTTCGGTCTGGTTTGCTTTCGGATGCTCCAGTGGATCGCGATAGAAGATATACCAAACGAGCCCCCATACCAGGCCGACAAGGCCGGTGATAATAAATAGTCCGCGCCAGCCAACGGCTGTTTGCAACATGACCAATACCGGCGTTAGGAAAGCGAGACCTATGAATTGTCCCGACACGTAAAGAGCGATAGCGGAGGCGCGTTCATTGTCAGGAAACCAGCCCGTAACAATGCGGTTGTTGATGGGATAGGAGGGGGCCTCGAAAGCGCCTGTGGCTAGGCGAAATCCGAAAAGGCCGACAAACCCGCTGGCCAGCCCCTGCAACATGGTCGTGACTGACCAACTTGCGAGACACGCCGCATAGAGCAACCGTGGTGCCACGCGATCAGCCAGTAAGCCTCCGGGAATCTGAAGAGCAGCGTAGGTCCAGCCAAAGGCCGACAAAATATAGCCGCGTTGAACCGATGTCAGGCCCAGCTCCTTCGCCAGTTCCGGCGCTGCCACAGACAGGTTGGTCCGGTCCAGATAATTGATCACGATGTTGATAAACAACAAGGCAAGCATCCAGTAGCGAATGTTTGAACGGTGGGGTGTTCCTGAAGCCATGAGTTTTCTCTCTTAAGGGTTGATCGTGGGGTTGACTGATAGTTTGCTCCGTCATCACGGGAAGGAAGCTACTTAGCGGTCCACCCTCCGTCGACGGGAATGATGGAGCCTACCATGTAACTGGCAGCATCGCTGGCCAACAGGAGTGCCGTGCCTTGTATCTCCTCCAGACGCGCCCAGCGGCCCAGTGCCGTCGCGCCAACTACGAACTTCTTGGCTTCGTCAGAATCGGCGATAGGCTGGTTCATTTCGGTTAAGAATGGACCTGGGCAAATAGCGTTCACGTTGATATTGAATGGGCAAAGCTCGAGCGCCAGCGCCCTGGTCATCTGCACAACGGCCCCCTTACTGGACGTGTAAGGTGTGCGATTTGAAAGACCGACCAGCCCCAGCGTGCTGGCCAGGTTGATGATCTTTCCACTTCCCTGCTTCTTCATGTAGGGCGTTACCGCGCGGGAAGCCAGCCAGGTGCCTGTGACGTTCACGTTCATCACCCTGGCAAAATCCTCGGGTGTCACCTCGTCGATCGCACCGCGTATGTTAATGCCTGCGCTGTTCACCAGAATGTCTATCCTGCCGAAATTCCTCATGGTCTCTTCCGCCAGTCGCTCGGTGTGTTCGCGGTTAGTGATGTCGCCGGCAAATGAAACGGCTTGCGTTCCATACGTGGAAGCCAGGTATTCGGCGGCTTGTTGTCCTTCGTGTTGGTTCCGATTAAAAAGCATGACCGATGCGCCGGCTGATGCCAGTCCGGCAGCAATGGCGAGCCCCAGGCCCTTGGAGCCACCGGTTACTATAGCTGATTTCTTGCTTAGATCGAAGAGTTTAATTCCCGGAAGTTTTTCCATTCACTTGTTTATTTGAGTCCCATTTTATTTGCGCTGTAACGCAGCGATTCAATTATGTTTTGCTCTTCAGCATCGAGGCGTTGATCGGTAGAAAGCTTCGATACACGCGGCAGGGCCACGGTTCCTTTGTTCGTGCGCACCAACCTCAGCGCACGCGCGAGTTCGCTTCCCGGCACCATGCCAAAGGTTGCCCAGTAATCCTCGGTAAGGCAGGGAATGACCAGGGGATCTCGTGTGATCATCTCCAGGTTGAATGTAATGCCCGGATTG
>DATHKA010000246.1:0-3024 GCA_035489615.1 Chryseolinea sp. | reverse complement strand
GCTTTTGCCGTACCGGTCACCGAGGGGCTCCATTATGAAGACTACCACCTGCAATTCAACCACCGGGAAACGGCGCCGCGCTGGCGGATCGATGGCGCGGGACTGATAGAACCTGTGGCAACACCCTGCCTCGACAACAGTGATCACCTGGACCTGCGTAAAGAACTGTTTTATAAGGATGCGATCGTACTGAAGCACCTCTCATCAACACTGATAACTTTGCGTCATAAGACCGAGTCGCACGGCCTTGAATTCCGGTACGATCAATTTCCTTACCTGGGTTTGTGGGCGGCCAAAGATGCTGACTTCCTTTGCATCGAGCCGTGGTGCGGAATTGCCGACAGCGATAATCACAATTATGAGCTGACAACGAAAGAAGGTATCGAGAAGCTGGCACCCAAGGACAGCTGGGCCAGGCGTTGGAGTGTTACTACTTTCTGATGGGAAATCGAAAGTTGAACATCGTATTTGAACTGGGTCATGTTTTCGACCCGACTATTGTTGTCAATAGATGAAAGCCGCGAGTATTAACGACATTAGGAAGGAACTGGCAGAAAAGAACACGCGCGAACTTCAGGCGCTATGCTTGCGTCTCGCCCGTTACAAAGTCGAGAACAAGGAGTTGCTATCGTACTTGCTGTTTGAAGCCGATGATGAGGCTGGCTACGTTTCTGCGATCAAAACGGAAGTGGACGAAATGTTCGAAGGGTTGCCTCAGGGAAACGTCTATTTTGTCAAGAAGGCGCTTCGGAGAATTCTGCGGATCGTTAATAAACGTTTGAAATATTCCGGCATTCCTCAAACTGAGTTGGAAGTGAGACTTCACTGCTGTGGCCGCATACTGGACAGGCGTGTGCCCCTGAGCAGCAGTACCGTGCTTTCAAATATGTATCATCAGCAACTTAAGAAAGTGGAGGCAGCCTGGACCAAGTTGCCGGAGGACCTTCAATTTGATTACGCACGCGACCTCGCCCGTGTAAAAAATGAAAAACCACAGAAATGAACGAGCGGACACATTGGGACAAGATTGCGCCAAGCTATAACGACGAGATATTCGACGTATTCAAAAGCGATAAGGATGGCAAATTGGTGCGCCAACTCAAGCGCTATGCGAAAGCAACTGATACTGCCATTGACTTTGGCTGCGGAACGGGCAAAGCACTTCCGCTGCTATCGCCTCGGTTCAAGTCGGTGTTGGCGGCCGACATTTCCGGTGAATGCCTGGCGACGGCAAAGGCGAGAGGGTATCGCAACGTCAGCTACAAGAGAGCCGACCTTGCCTCAAAGAGGATTCGCCTTCCACCTTCAGATTTTGTGTTTTGTTGCAACGTGATCATGCTCCCCGAGATCGCGCGTAACGAGGTCATGTTCCAGAACATTCAAAGGTCGCTCAAGCCTGGGGGCATTGCCATGATTGTCGTGCCGTCCACTGATTCGATGCTTTATGCCGCCTGGCGTATGATTGACTGGTATAGAAAGGAAAAAGTAGACGTCGCGGATATTCCTGCCTCCGAACTGGCGTACTTCAGCGGAAGCAAGCGCGACCTGTTACAAGGAATTATTCGCATCGATGGTGTCGCCACTAAGCACTATTCCGGCCCTGAATTGCAGGTGCTGATGAATCGCGCCGGATTATCACTCGTGAAGTTGGAACAGCTCAATTACCACTGGAACAGTGAATTTGCCGAACCGCCCCAATGGATGCAAGCTCCTTATCCATGGGATTGGATGGTCATTTGTCGAAGAGCTTAGTGCTACTTCTTAAAAAATTTCCACTGGCTTACCTGTTCAAAAAAATCGGGGATGGCTTGCGGGTACAGCACGGCAATGAATATTAATCCGAAAAGCGCTCCGAACAAATGTGCGTCATGGTTGATATTGTCGTTTGCCTTTCTTCCCTGGTAGTAAGAGAATATAAGATAGAGCGCACCAAGAATGAATCCTTCCACGCACAGCGCGAAGTAGAGGCAGATCTTGTCCAGCGGCTTTAGCAAAATGAATGTGAATATGACCGAGGCCACACCTCCCGAAGCACCCAGCGAATTGTAGCCCGGATTGTTCCGGTGCTTTAGAAAGCTGGGTATGTCTGAAACAACAATGCCCAACACATACAACATGATGTAGTACAAGTCTCCGCGCGAGGAAAAGATGAAATTGAATTGCTGTTCCACAACGCCACCAAAGAAGTAAAGTGAAAGCATATTGAAAATGAGGTGCATGTGGTCCTTGTGAATGAAGCCGGACGTAATGAACCGATAGTACTCCTTGCGGTGCGCGGTGGTGTATGGGTTAAGGATAAGCCGCTGCAACACGGCCTGGTTTCGAAACGCATAAAGACTCACCAGTACGGTGAATCCAACGATAATATGGGTAATGGACATAAGTATTAAGCGTTGGCAATAATACGGCAAATTTGGAAATCGAGGGTATCCAACGACCCGGTTCGGGATGTAGGGTATTCGGGAATTTGGCTGTTAAAAATGTAACTTGGGCGCTTCTGTACATTAAATAGCGTCGCTGACGTGCGATAGCTACATCAATGAGTATATTTAAGTTGAATTAGGTTGGTTCATAAAACTCCCATTATGACTCATTTTTTGCCTAACATTTCTCGGCTTCTGACGCCGGGGAAGATGGCCATGTTTATGCTTATCCTGGCAGGCAGCATTGGTGCGCGAGCACAAGCTGACCTGCAGATCAGTGATTTCACCCTGACTCCCGGCGATGAGCGCGGATTCGATTTCAGTTACACCATCACCAATACTGGAAACCAATCCGTTGCCAGCTATGCGATGAAACTTACGTTTTCTATCGATCAGGCACTCGATGCATTAGACTACTTCGTCATCCCGTTGGAGGGCGACGCCGGCAGTCAATTCATCGGCGCAGGACTGTCAGCCACGAAAACGATGCATTTTGAAGCTGCCGGGGCAAATAAATATCTCCCAACGGGTACATGGTATGTCGTTGGCGAGATAAACTTCGACCACGTTGTGACGGAGACAGACTACGACAATAACCGGG
>DATHKA010000245.1:0-6344 GCA_035489615.1 Chryseolinea sp. | reverse complement strand
GGCCACGGTACATCAAAAGGTGCAATTGCTGAATGGAGGGGTTAATGGACGCGTGGGATTAGCCAAATCGCTGGCGGTGATGCCGGGCGATCAGGTAAGCATCACGGCATATGCGAAGTACATGAACCTGGGAAGCAGTGGAAATCCCAATGCTTTCATAACATCGCTTGCCGCAGCATTTGGCGTGAGCTCAGGCTCGACAGGTGAAGCTTTGAAGGTCTACAACGGATTAAACTCATATGCTGCAACGGTACCTGCCGGTGATCATTATGCTGATTCAGAGACGGTGCCGAAGGCGTTCGTGACGATTATTTTCTTCGATAAGGACTATAACCTCATTGACGCGGCGTGGGATCAGGTAGGAACGCCAGGAGCGCAAACGAGTGCCACCGTGAAGCAGCCACCTCACGATGTGATGACGGTGAGCGCAAAGGCACCGGAGGCTGGTTATGCATACGTGTTTGTAAGTAATGAGCATCCGTTCTATGTGGATGTGTACTTTGATGATGTTACCCTGAGTCATACACCATCGCCAATTGTTGGCGTGTCGGATTATTATCCATTTGGACTTACTTTCAATAGTTATCAGAGGGAGAATACCGTTCCTAATCACATCCTGTTTCAAGAAACTGAATTACAGGATGAGCTTGGTTTGAATCTCTATGATTTTGACGCAAGGTATTTCGATCCAGCAATTGGCAGGACGACTACACTGGATCCGCACGCGGAATGGTACTCTGAAATTTCCCCGTATAGTTTTCTCGAGAATAATCCTGTTGCTATGTTGGACCCAACGGGGATGGATGCTTTGCCAGCAAATGAATCAGGAGGTGTTGCGACATGCACAACTTGTCCGAATACTCCGGAATTTAAACCCTTTATCGACGATCCAAATACAAATTACTTTTATGATCCGGGTACTGGTGCAGTATCAGTACTGCTTCCGGAGGTAGAAGTGAGTTCAGCACCCCCAATGAGTACTGCAAGTCTTGCTCTCACAGTGGCCATGAGTATACCACAATCCCAATCTCTAATTGCCATTAGTGCTAGTACCATGGGTGCGGCGGCGATGACAGTTGCGCTGGTATTCACTCCTGCTGCAGGGGCGGGTGAGGGAGAGATGGAGGCACTTGAGAAAATGCAATTAAAAGCCCATGGAAGAAATCCAGCGCAGGATAAACCACTTACTAGTGGCGAAATTGAAAAGCTAAAAAGAAATGGTTGGGATCATAGTGATAAGGGTAAACGTGGAGGGAGAACTGACTTGTATAAAGATTCCCAAGGGAATATTTATCAAAAAGTCAAGGGAGGAGCAGGTGAGGGCGAACCATAGGAGTTAATATAAATGACTTAGAATAAGCGCGAGAAGTTGAAATGGAAAATGAAATACACTTAACCTTAGGAATCTGGGGCTTTACTGATATTACGCATCAAGATATTACTACTATGCTTGATTTGCAGCCAGCGAAAATTCACATGTTCGGTGAGAGAATTAATCCTAAATTTTTACCTATAGCCCAAGAAAACGGATGGATGTTTGTGCATTCAAAAATTGTGACCGAGTCATTTGAGAAGCAAATGACTGAATTGGTTTCACTATTGAAAAGCAAAAGCCAGATTTTAAAACAACTATCAGAGAAATATTACTGTGAACTGTCATGCGCAATATTTAAAAAGTCTGAAGACAAAAGTCTGCCATGGGTGCATCTAAATAAAGATCACATCGATTTTTTGAAAGAGTTCAATATTGAATTTGATTTAGATTTATATGCATAATATCCGGCGCTAACCCCTATGATCTCGTTGGGACGATTGGTCGGCCGTTAACTGAGCTTTCACTGCAAAAAAGTCTTGAGTTTATGCGTAGCGAAGAAAGCACCCATGAGAGCAAAAGATGTGACTTTTGTCTCCGGTTGAAGTTTTCTAGGAATTTTAGCTGTTTGAGTGCACAGCCTCTTGCGCAATTTTTGAGCGGAAGTAACTTTTTCACAAAGAGCTTTATGATTTGATGGATCGATGGATCACTAAGACGCGTAAGCCTTACGTGTTTTAGTATCTCTTAAAAAAGCGTCGAGCAAGGAGAAGACGGTTTTTTGTTCGTCGGCGGAGAGTTTCTGAATCTCTGTTATGCGGGTAAGAATTTTGCCATCGATTAGCACATCAGTTTTTCCGGCTAGAAAATCCAGCGAAACATCTAACAACTCAGCCATTTTTGCGGCCACTTCAATGGATGGCTTCATCTCATCGCGTTCATAACGGCCGACGACTGGTCCCTTTGTTCCCAAGTGCTGCGCGAGCTCGTCCTGAGAAATACCTTTGCGTTTTCTTGCCTCTAAAAGCCTTTTACCGAAACTCATAAGTGTTGATTAAAACGGCAAAAATGCCATTTGGCCAAAAATAGGGAACCTATGAGTGTTATCAAAAAACTAAAAGTGCTTGACTTTTAGAAGCAATCAGTTATTTTTGAAACGGATTAGTTCTATGAAAATATTTTCATACTAACCGAAACATTAAGAATGATGGAGATTGCTGAGATTAAACGACGGTTGACGATCACGCAGGTGCTAGACCACTACGGTTTGCTGGTTGACAAGAATGGGATGCTATCCTGCCCCTTCCACAACGATAAGACACCCTCCCTTCAAATCTATCCACAAACCAATAGCTATTGTTGCTTCTCATCGAAGTGCAACGCGGGCACCGGTGGATATTGACCAAACCCAAAATCTGGTGGCTACTGTTCATACCTTTTCCGAACTTTGCTGAAACTGCTAATCTAGGCGTTCTTACTCACCTTGTCAGACAATGTGATGATGTAAACTGAGGGTCTCAGGTGCTGAAATGGTAAGGGGAGTCTTTGAGAGTGGGCTGACTCCGATTTCTCCTCAAACATATAGTCTCCTTTTGCAGTCGGCAAAATACGCCACGTTGAATGCTTGTTGTGACATAATAGGCTCTGATCCTTGATTAAAGCGTGCTCGTTCATAGCCGTTGTCGGCGACATCTCAGGACTCCCACATTAAACCAACGACTGATTATATCGGTGAAATGGTGTACGAGAACAACGTGCTTAAGCTCTTACAGCAGGGTGAGGGCCGTGTGCTTCCCGACGGTGCCGGCTGGGAGTATCAGTACTTCATCAAGGATCACCTGGGCAATGTGCGGGTGACCTTCACGGCAAAAACACAGACCGCCACCAACTACACGACCAATTTCGAAGCGGCTACGGATGGGAACTTCCAGAACTACACCAACACAACTTTCGACCTGGTTGATCACACCGACGCGGCTGGAGCGGTATACTAAAAGGTACAATGGCTGAATGGAGGGGTTAATGGACGCGTCGGCCTTGCCAAGTCGCTGGCGGTGATGCCAGGCGATCAGGTAAGCATAACGGCATACGCGAAGTACATGAATCT
Source organism: Chryseolinea sp. (assembly GCA_035489615.1). Taxonomy (GTDB): domain Bacteria; phylum Bacteroidota; class Bacteroidia; order Cytophagales; family Cyclobacteriaceae; genus Chryseolinea. Next base: position 2,925 of record DATHKA010000245.1, on the reverse strand, counting down.
GGGTAGTACAGGGAATCCCAATGCTTTCATCAATTCGTTGGCCGCGGCATTTGGCGTGAGCTCAGGCTCCACAGGTGAAGCGTTGAAGATCTACAATGGTTTAAATTCGTACGCCGCAACGATGCCTGCGGGCGATCATTACGCTGACTTAGAAACAGTCCCGAAAGCATTTGTAACGATCATATTCTTCGATAAGGACTATAACCTTATTGATGCAGCCTGGGACCAGGTAGGAACGCCGGGCGCGCAAACAAGTGCAACGGTGAAACAGCCGCCTCACGATGTGATGACAGTGAGCGCTAAAGCTCCGGAGGCTGGTTATGCATACGTGTTTGTGAGCAACGAGCATCCGTTCTATGTGGATCTATACTTTGATGATGTTACGGTGACTCATACGCCATCGCCCATTGTCGGTGTTTCGGATTATTATCCATTCGGGCTTACTTTCAATAGTTACTCAAGAGAAAATACCGTTCCTAATCAGATCCTATTTCAAGAAACTGAATTGCAGGATGAGCTTGGTTTGAATCTTTTGTGATTTTGACGCAAGGTATTTTGATCCAGTGATTGGCAGGACGACTACTCTCGATCCGCACGCGGAATCGTACTCTGAATTTTCCCCGTATAGTTTTCTCGAGAATAATCCTGTTGCTATGTTGGACCCAGCGGGAATGGATGCACTATCAGCAAATGAATCGGGAAGTGTGGCAACGTGCCCAAGTTGTCCTAATACACCAGATTTTAAACCTTTCATCGACGATCCAAATACAAACTATTTCTATGATCCGGGTAATGGTACAGTATCAGTACTTCTTCCAGAGGTGGAAGTGACTTCAGCACCACCAATGAGTACTGCAAGTCTTGCTTGTACATTGGTGATGAGTATGCCTCAGGCTGAGCCCCTAATTGCAATAGGCGCTACTACAGCCGGTACTGTAGCATTGACAGTTGCACTGGTCTTCACTCCTGCTGCAGGGGCGGGTGAGGGTGAGATGGAGGCGCTAGAGAAGATGCGCGCTCAATATACCGTACCTCCAAAAACCCTTCCGGGATTCCCCGGCGCACAAAAAGTGAAAAGAAAAGCCGGTAGAGCGAGGTGGGTTAATGGCAATGGCGATATTTTAGAATGGGATTCACAACACGGAGAAGTTGAAGTTTATGATGGACAAGGAAGGCACAAAGGCGCGGCAGATCCGGAAACAGGTGAATTTAAACCTGATTCTAAAGTTCCATGCCGAACAACACCAAAATAAATTGCATGTACAATGAAAATTGAAAGGCTGATAACTGTTTTCGACAATGATACGGAACGATTAAAGGAGGAGATTAACATTGACTCTATTGATTTAGAGCAATTGAAGGGAATGTTTAGCCCTCCATCTAATGATCCATTGATGTATAATGTGTATGAAATACAGGCAGATCACGTGAGCACAATAAATGAATTGCTAGAAAAGAAAATCGAATTTGATTTTAAGGCAAGTACTTATTACGTGGAGTGCGTACAGCTACCTCCATATGATTTTGGAAAGAAATCTTAGGAATATCAAGAGGCATGGAGTTTACCTCAACTTTTTATCGAGCGTAGCTATTTGAGCATCTTTGAGTAGAGCATCCATGACTTTGAGAACGGTGATCCGATCTTCATCGGAAATTTTATCCAGGAGTTCCAGGCGGTAGGCCATTTTTTTGTCCTTCACCAGCACAGAGGAAGACCCGATCAAATAATCCAACGACACATCTAGGCCGTCAGCAATTTTTTTTGCCATCTCCACAGAGGGGGTCATCTCATCGCGCTCGTATTTACCAATCATCGCACCGGAGGTTCCTACGGCACCGCCTAAATCATCACGGTTCAGGCCTTTTTTCTTCCTCGGCACTTGGACATTAGATGAGAACTTAAATGTAAATGTCCGAGGGTTTGAACAGCCATTTACCCAAGCTGCTGCATCAACGCTTTTAGAGGCGTGACGGATTTAATGCTCATCCGAGTCCAGGTGACTTATAAGCAATCCGTGGACTATCGATACAATATCCGTGGATGGCTGGTGAAGGTGAATGAAGCGGACGTTGCTCCGGTGGCCGCAGGGGATGCGATGGCGGATTACTTCGGTATGGAGCTGGGCTACCACAATACGCTTTTCCTGAACGACAGCAACCGCACAATACAACGGTAACATCAGCGCTGTACAATGGAGCAAAGGCGCAGGAGGAACGGCGCGAAGACAGGCGTATGCCTTTGTGTACGACAACCTGAACCGGCTCAAGGATGCCAACCATTTTGATTATGAGCGAATCGCCTGCGTATGGCAGTGGAATGCAAACAGCAATGGATACGGCGAGAATCTCACCTACGACATGAACGGCAACATTGCCAGCCTCATCCGAAAAGGTTTCAAAGGCGCGTCAATGGACAACTTGAGCTATATATACTCCGGAAATCAGCTGAGCTACGTGAACGACGGTGCCAGTGATACATTTGGATTCATCAATGGCAATACCGGGACTGACGACTACGCCTACGATGGCAATGGCAATATGAGCCGGGATAAGAATAAGGGCCTCATGAGCGCTGGAGATATCAAATACAATTATTTAAATCTGCCGGAAGAGATCAGGAAAGGAGCGAACGAAAAAGTGAAGTATCTTTATGATGCGGCGGGAAGGAAGCTGGCGCAGGAGGTATACAACACAAGCGGTACTTTGGTGAAGACCACGGATTACATTGGCGAAATGGTGTACGAGAACAACGTGCTTAAGCTCTTGCAGCAGGGTGAGGGCCGTGTGCTTCCCGACGGTGCCGGCTGGGAGTATCAGTACTTCATCAAGGATCATTTGGGTAATGTACGGGTGACCTTCACGTCAAAAACACAGACCGCCACCAACTACACGACCAATTTCGAAGCGGCTACGGATGCCAACTTC
>DATHKA010000244.1:0-12743 GCA_035489615.1 Chryseolinea sp. | reverse complement strand
TCAACTTGATACCATATCCGTTTTCCCGAGCAAACTTCAGATCAAGATCCGAGATCCGGTCAATGCCAATGTTGATCACTTCTTCGGGTTTGACGAACACGCCGAACGTGTGCACTATGGCAACGACAAGTTTAAATTTGGGATCAAATCCCTTTACATCGAGACTGGGGTCAGATTCTGCAAAACCAAGTTCCTGTGCCTTCTTGAGTGCATCAGCATAACTGCTGCGCTCGTCGAAAACCTTGGTAAGAATGTAATTGGTCGATCCATTGAAAATTCCTTCAATCCCCGTCAGAAGATCGTTGTCATAATATTCTTCCAGATTGCGCAGGATGGGAATGCTCCCGCACACAGAACCTTCATACAATACCGGCTTGTCATACTGCTGCTGAAGTCGGTAAATTTCTTCGAGGTGCTCGGCCAGCATTTTCTTGTTTGCCGTTACCACCGCCTTGCCGTTTTCAAGCGCGCTCTTTACAATCTGAAACGCTGCGTCGGCGTCGTCGATTAGCTCGACCACCACATCGATGTCCGGATCATTAAGAATATCATTTGCTTCGAACGTGAAGAGATCTTCCGAAAGGGGTCTTGCTTTTCCGCGATGTTTGACACAGATGCGCTTTATCTCGGCCTTGATGCCAGGGGTTTCTTCGAGCACGTGATAAAGTCCTTGGCCAACGCAGCCGAATCCAAACAGACCCAGTTTGAGGTGCTTGTGCTTCGTGTGGGCTGACTGCGCGATGTTGTTATTCAATGACATAAAAGTGGTGATATCGATCTTATACTATTTTCTTTTTACTTCAACACTAACCAGGTCTTCCAGGAAGAATTTTCTGATATGATTGCTCAGTTGCTCGAACTCCACGAGAAATCCATCGTGGCCGTACAATGAGCTCATCACTTCCAGTCGCGCGTGGGGAATGGTTTCTGCCAGGTAGCGTTGCTCCTGCAGCGGAAACAAAATGTCGCTGTCTATGCCCACTACCAGAGCCTTTGCCTTGATGGACCGCAGCGCATTCTCAATGCTTTCGCGCTTTCTGCCAACGTTGTGGCTATCCATCATTTTTGATAGCCCGTAGTATGTAAACGCATTGAAGCGATTAGCCAACTTTTGGCCTTGGTACCGCTGGTACGTCGACGCGCGGTATTCTTCCAGTTTATCATTGCTCTTTTCACCCTGCGTCTGGCCGTAGGTATCGTAAAAGCGATACGAGAGCATACCAATTGCCCGAGCGGCCTTAAGGCCCTCGCAGCCGGCGCGGAGATCATTTTCCTTCCAGGTGGCATCCGCTTCGATCGCCATGCGCTGCGCTTCATTAAAGGCAACGCCCCATGGCGAATGGAAGGCATTCGTCGCTATTGGAATGATGTGTTGGAACACGTCAGGCTGTTCGATCGCCCATTCCAAAACCTGCTGCCCGCCAAGCGATCCACCAATCAACGTATGCACCTGCTCGATCTGCAACTCATGACGAAGTAAATCGAATGCGCGAACGGCGTCGCGATTCGTAACGGTTGGAAAAGTATGAAAAAACTGCTTTCCGTTTGTCGGGTTGAAGGAGAGATGTCCGGTAGATCCATAGCATCCGCCCAGGACGTTGGCGCAGATGATGAAGTATTGACTCGGATCGAAGAACCTGCCTTCGTCGAAGAGTCCACTCCACCAGTCTGTAAAATCCGGACTGCCCGTTAAGGCATGGCAAATCCAGACAACGTTAGACTTATCGGCATTGAATTTTCCGAGTGTGGTGTATTTAAGCTGGAAGCCCTGAAGCGACCCTCCGGCCTCCAGCTCAAATTTTCCCTGATAATGAAATGTGTGATCGTTTTTTTCCATTGTTAATTACTTAGTCAGCAAGCTCGATCAGCTCACCAACTCACCTTCGAATACTTTTTCAAATGCCTGCTTGAGGTCTGCCTTGATATCGTCAATATGCTCGATACCGGCAGAAATTCTCAATAAGTTAGGCAGAACGCCAGATGCAATTTGTTCCTCTTCGCTCAACTGCTGATGGGTCGTGGCGGACGGTTGAATAATCAGTGTTTTTGCGTCACCCACGTTTGCTAAATGGCTTACCAGCTTCAGATTGTCCACCAGCTTGGTTGTATTTTGTTTTGTTCCACGTACCGCAAATGACAGTACGCCGCCAAAACCATTTCGTAGATATTTCTTAGCGAGCTTGTTATACGGACTGCTTTCAAGACCTGGATAGTTTACTTTTTCAACGAGGTCGTGTTTTTCCAGCCATTGTGCCAGGGCCAGCGCATTGTCTACCGAGCGTTGTACGCGCAGCGACAGGGTTTCAAGCCCCTGCAGGAGCAAGAACGAATTGAACGGGCTCAACGAAGGACCAAAGTCGCGAAGTCCCTCAACACGCGCGCGGATGATGAAAGCTATGTTGGGAAGCCCCAGCGGATTTCCTTCGCCGAACACATCCCAAAACTTAAGTCCGTGATATCCTTCTGACGGTTCTGTAAATTGGGGGAACTTGCCATTGGCCCAATTGTAGTTGCCGCCGTCAACGATTACGCCACCAATGCTGGTACCGTGACCACCGATCCATTTGGTTGCGGATTCAACTACCACGTTCGCTCCGTGTTCGATCGGTCTGAACAAGTAGCCCGCGGCTCCAAATGTATTGTCGACAATGAGGGGAATATCTTTCTTTTTAGCCAGCGCGGCAATCGCTTCAAAATCGGGTATGTTGAATTCAGGATTGCCGATCGTTTCCAGGAAAATTGCCTTTGTCTTGTTGTCAATCAGTTTCTCAAATGACTGAGCATTGTCACCCTTGGCAAAACGCACGTCAATACCAAGGCGTTTGAAGGCAACCTTGAATTGGTTGTACGTTCCGCCATACAGGAAGGAAGTAGATACAAAGTTGTCGCCGGTTTGCAAAATATTATTCAGCGCCAGGAACTGAGCGGCCTGTCCTGAACCGGTTGCCAGTGCGGCCACACCACCCTCAAGAGCAGCGACTCTTTTTTCAAATACGTCCGTAGTCGGATTCATGATCCGCGTATAGATATTACCAAATTCTTTCAAGGCAAAGAGGTTCGCGCCGTGCTCAGAATCCTTGAATGTATAAGAGGTCGTTTGATAGATCGGTACTGCGCGAGAACGTGTTGTCGGATCAATTTCCTGGCCAGCGTGAAGCTGAAGCGTTTCAAAATGAAGATTAGACATAGCGTTAAATGTTTTAGTTGAGAGTTTTTTAAATGATTGAAAGTGGGAATGCTTCTGAATGTGAATTAGCCGTAACCTGTACTGCCTGTCACCTGGCAGGGTCGTAGGCTAACGTGTTGCTGGATCGGAAACCGCTCGGCGAGCAGCAACATCAGGCTTAGCAACAACACATGCACATAGGCATGTGACGCGGGCCGATGCTGTTGTGAATAATGCGGATTGTGTGGATTAAATAAGCAGTGATGCCGCCCAGGCCCGAAACCCTAGTGATGGTTCTGACGATGTTCTTCATTGTTACACCAATTTATATTTTCCGCTTTTGGCGGATCAGGATTTAGCACCTTTCTGAGTTTCAGGAGGTTGCTAGCGTTTCGTAGAGCCCGTCTCTCCACGCTTCTTTATAAATCGATAAAGCGGATGTGCTTATTCGACTTTGAGTCTACAAACGTAAAAGGTAGCGCCGTGGTTTCCAAGGAACGACAAGAAAAAAATTACAGACGAAAAAGAGGCAGGGCGCAGGGCTTAACCGCAAAGCCGCCAAAACGCAAAGGACCGCTGAGTTTTTTTGTCACTGCTTTTAGTACAGTGAGAAGCTTGGCAGTCACTATGCCATGAAATGCTGTCAAAGAATCTTTGCGGTCCTTTGCGTTTTTGTGGCTTTGCGGTTAAACCTTTGCTCCCTTTCGCTTCTTTCAGGTGAGCATGGCGCCATCTACCTGGAGCACCTGTCCGCTTATATAGGACGACATTTCCGACCCGAGAAACACGCACGCATTTGCCACGTCGTCGGGCTGTCCGCCGCGCTTCATGGGTATGGCCTCGCGCCAGCCCTGCACCGTCTTTTCATCGAGCTTTGCGGTCATTTCCGTCTCGATGAATCCAGGGGCCACCGCATTCGAACGAATGCCCCGCGAACCTAACTCCAGGGCTACTGATTTTGTGAATCCAATGATCCCTGCCTTTGATGCTGCATAGTTTGCCTGGCCGGCATTTCCTTTTATACCTACCACGGAAGTCATGTTGATGATCGATCCGCTCTTTTGTTTCATCATTTGTTTCGTGGCAGCCTTCACTGTATTGAAGCACGACTTCAGGTTGACAGCAATCACTTTGTCCCACATTTCTTCCGACATGCGCAGCAGTAAGGTGTCCTGGGTTATGCCCGCGTTGTTGATCAATATATCGAGTGTGCCGAAGTCGGTAATCACATCACTTACCAGTTTTTCCGCCTGTGTGAAATCGGACGCGTCGGACCGATAACCTTTCGCTTTGATCCCTTTTGACGACAATTCTGTCTCCAGTGCCTGACCCTGCTCGACGCTAGACAAATAGGTAAACGCCACGTTGGCACCCTGCTCGGCGTAGCGCAAGGCAATGGCGCGACCGATACCTTTGGAAGCGCCAGTTATCAGCGCCGTTTTTCCCGCTAATAATTTCATAACATCTGCGTCAGCCCACGGCCGGCTGAGGGGTTTAGTGATCCGTTGATTTTTCAAAAATAGATAAATCTGCCAAAATTCAAGGATGCTATCGCTTGCAGCCGCCTGGATGATCACTCAAAATTTTGAAAGCGCGATCTGGGCTTTATATTTGACAGCGAATTCTAAATCCATTGCTATGTCGAAATATGATATGATCGTGATCGGGAGTGGCCCCGGTGGGTATGTTGCCGCCATACGCGCGTCCCAGTTGGGCATGAAGGTAGGTGTTGTGGAGAAAGCCGAGTTAGGTGGCATTTGCCTTAACTGGGGATGCATTCCTACCAAGGCCCTGCTCAAGAGCGCGACTGTCTTTGAATATCTGAAACACGCAGCCGACTACGGTATCGAGGCAAAGGATTTCAAAGCCGACCTGAATGGTATGGTGAAGCGCAGCCGGGACGTTGCTATGGGTATGAGCAAGGGCATTCAGTTCCTGTTTAAGAAAAACAAGATCGATCATATCGCCGGTACAGGAAAACTGAAGAAAGGCGGCAAAGTGGAAGTTGCTGACGCCGCGGGCAAGAAGACCGACTACGAGGCAAAGCACATCATTGTGGCCACCGGTGGCCGCTCACGTGAGCTGCCCAGCATGAAAATCGATGGCAAGAAGATCATTGGCTACCGTGAAGCAATGGTGCTTGATAAACTTCCGAAGAAAATGCTGGTGGTTGGATCGGGTGCAATCGGTGTTGAGTTCGCCTACTTCTATAGCACCATTGGTGTGGAAGTGACAATCGTCGAATTTTTGCCACGCATCGTTCCGGTTGAAGACGAAGAAGTGTCGAAGGCACTTGACAAGTCTTTCAAGAAAGCAGGGATCAAAATTTACGTCAACAGCGAAGTGACGAAGGTTGATACTGCCGGATCGGGTTGTGTGTCGACCGTGAAGACGCCCGACGGCGAGATCAAGATTGAATCTGATATTGTTCTTTCGGCGGTAGGCATAGCAACTAACCTGGAGGGTATTGGGCTTGAAGACGTCGGTGTGAAGACGGAGAAGGGAAAAGTGATCGTGGATGATTTCTACAAGACAAATGTCTCCGGCGTATATGCGATAGGTGATATCGTAAAGGGTCCGGCGCTCGCGCACGTGGCTTCAGCGGAAGGTATTATCTGCGTCGAGAAAATAGCAGGACAGAATCCTGAGCCGATGAACTACAACAATCTCCCCGGATGTACCTATTGCAGTCCCGAGATTGCCTCTGTGGGTTACACAGAAGAAGCAGCGAAGAAAGCCGGCTATGAGATCAAGGTAGGCAAGTTCCCATTCAGCGCATCAGGTAAAGCGAAGGCGGCCGGTGCACCGGATGGTTTTGTGAAAGTGATCTTCGATGCAAAGTACGGTGAGTGGTTAGGAGCTCACTTCATCGGTGCTAATGTTACCGAGATGATTGCAGAAGTGGTGGTGGCACGGAAACTTGAGACAACGGGTCACGAGATCATCAAGTCAGTACATCCTCACCCCACTATGAGTGAAGCGATCATGGAAGCTGCGGCCGCCGCGTATGGTGAGGTGATCCATTTGTAATCAGGTTCGCTTAAAGAACAGACATACCACAATTAGAAAAGGACACTGAAACAGTTCAGTGTCCTTTTTGTATTTTGAAGGAAGCAAAGAGCGCAGGGGCTTTACCGCAAAGCCGCAAAAACGCTAAGGACCGCAAAGATTCATTAACACCATTTCATTGCAAAGGGATTGCCAGGCTTCTCACTTTACTAAAGGCAGTGATAAATAAAACTCAGCGGTCCTTAGCGTTTTTGCGGCTTTGCGGTAAAGCCCCTGCGTCCTTTGCTTCCTTTATTTCTCCGGATTCAATACTACCTCAACATAATTCTTCATATCGAGATACTTCTTTGCAGCCTCTTTGACATCATTTGCCGTGAGCGCGGCAACGCGCTTCTCGTAGCTCACTAGTTCAACCCCACTTGAACCTGTCTCAACGCTGGCCAGCAGTTGACGCGCCCAGAAGGTGTTGTCTTTCATGTTCACCTGGTATTGTTGTTTCCAGGTCTCCTTCACCTTTTCCAGGTCTGCAGCCAGCGGCCCATTCGCTTTGATCTTCTCGATCTCTGCATGAGTCGCCTTGATCAGCTTGTCAACATTCTCAGGTCCGCAGGGCAACGATACCCCTAGTGAATAGCTGTTGTAAGGGTTCTTCGACAGGTTTCCGTACATACCACCGCTGTAGATGCCGCCCAGATCTTCCCGCAGCGATTCGATGATCTTGATGTTCAGAATGTCGGTGAGTGCCTGAACCTTTAATAGCTCTGCTTCTGAGTATGGAGCTTCGCCATTCCAAAACATTCTGATGAAACTCTTATCGTCGGTTCCTTTGTGGATCACCTTTTTCACAACACCCTTTACCGGGCGCAATCCCACGTCTTTGAACGCACTGTTGGTTCCCGACGACGGCAACGAACCCAGGTAGGTAGCGATCAGCGGTTTGATGGTAGTCAGATCAAACTTGCCGACCAGAACGAAAGTGAATCCATTGGCATTCGCGTAGCGCTCTTTAAAAATCTGCAAGGCGCGATCTTCGTTGATCTGGGCAAAATTTTCAGGCTTGGGAAGCTTTGGCGCCCAGGCCTGATTCTTATACAACGTGGCAATGACCGAGTCCTGGAACGTGAACTGAGGATCCGCTGCCATATTTTGATAAAGGGCCTGTTGCTTGGTTACGAACGATTTGAATAACTCGTCGTCCTTTCTCGGCTGCGTAAAATAGAGATAGGTGAGTTGCAGCATCGTCTCCACGTCCACGGCGCTGCTACCACCGTTCATGGTTTCGCTGATGGTGGTCAGCCTTGGTGAAGCACTGGCCGTTTTTCCTGCGAGAACCTTTCGAAGATCAAGGGGCGTAAATTGAGCCACGCCCATTTGGGAAACCACCGTTGAGGCAAACTCAGCATTGAATCGATCTTTAGGATCATACAAATACTGACCACCGAAACGGGCAGCGGTCATCACCACCTGATCGTTCTTGAATTCAGTCGGCTTCAGAATTACCTTCACGCCATTCGCCAACGACACCTCCCATAAACCAAGTTCCTTGTTTTCTTTTTCACCCACGATAGTGCCGGCTTTCGGGGGCGTTTCCATAATGGACGCTGCCACCGTCTTTTCCTCGTACGGAGCAAGTTCGACAGTGCCTGCAGCTGCCGTGATCGCGAGGAGCTCTTCATTTGTAGGTACTTTGAACGTTGCTTGCTCAGGGCCCGTAAAAATTACCAGCTTCCTGGCATCTGTCGCGGGTATCGTCTTCGTAGCATAAGCGTTGACGTCTTCGAGTGTGATTCCGTCCATGAATTTCTTGTAGTAATTGAACTCATTGGCAATTCCCGGGATCGGTTCCTTCTCCAGAAAATTTCGAATATATTCTTCTGCAATCTGTTCCGATTCGGTTTTGTCGCGTTCGTTGTAACTCCGTTCAATGTTCTTCATCAACATTTTCTTAACACGGTCGAGTTCGCCCGAGGTGAACCCAAACTTTCGTGCACGTTCGTTCTCCTGGATCAGCGCCTGGATGGCGGGCTCGACGCCGCGCTGGCCGACATAGGCAAATGATTGATATGCCTCGTAACCCCTGGCCCACCCGCCGACATTACTTCCTCCAAATACAAAAGGAGGATCAGCCCTTTGCGTGAGTTCCTGCATACGCTGGCTAAGCATCGACGTAAACAGGAGCTTCACCAGCGACTGACGATAGTCGCCGACCGTAACCTCTTCGGTTGACTTTTGGTATCCATAGTCAATTTCGATAACGTGATTGGTGGCTTCCTTATCGAGAACAACAATTCCTTCGGATTTTGTGCGCGCCGGTACAGCGGTGAGTACTCTCTCCCTTTCTTTTGCGGGATTCTTCAATTTCTCAAAGTGCTGTTTCACGAGTCGCTCGGCCTCTGCAAGCTCGAGGTCGCCGATCACGATAACGGCCATCAGGTCGGGCCGATACCAATCGCGATAGAATCGTCGAATTACATCGTATTTGAAGTTCTTGAGGATGTCATCTTTTCCAATAGGCAGCCGTTGAGCATAGCGCGATCCTTCGAACATCTTTGGATAAACAATGCGGAACATCCGGTCTTCAGCACCCTTGCCGCGACGCGATTCTTCCAACACGACACCACGCTCCTTGTCGATTTCGCCTCCTTCGAACGCAACGGTACTCGCCCAGTCTTCAAGAATTTGAAAGCCTTTGTCGATATTCTCTTTCTTGTCGGTCGGAATAGGAAGGATGTAGATCGTTTCGTCGAACCCCGTCGACGCATTCAAATCAGCCCCGAACTCCACGCCGATGGTTTGCAGGAACGACACAAGATCATTTTTTTTGAAGTGGGCCGATCCGTTAAACGCCATGTGCTCTGTGAAATGAGCAAGACCCTGTTGATCGTCGTCTTCCAGTATAGAGCCGGCGTTGATTACGAGCCGCAACTCAACTTTCTTCTCCGGTCGGGTATTCTTTTGAATGTAATAAGTTAGGCCGTTAGAGAGCTTGCCAATCTTAAGGCGGGGTTCTGTGGGAAGTTTGTCCGTCAGACTTTCTTGCGCATTTGCATGCAAGGTCACCAAGACGAACAATGAAAGAGCGATTCTTTGCAACATCATTTTGAAAGGGTTAGTAGTTGATAACAACGCCGAGGTTTCTTTTGGCAATCTATGTAAATATCAGCGTCAGGAAAATCCTCTAGAATGGGCTATTTCCAAAGTCGCTGTACAACAGAGAGCATTTCAGCATGGACGTGCCCGTTGGCAGCACATAGCTCACCGCCAAAAAGACAATTGTTACCGCCTTTGAAGTCGGTAACTTCCCCGCCGGCCTGTTTTACCAGCAGTATACCGGCGGCAACATCCCAGGCATTGAGGTTGTATTCGAAGTACCCTTCGAGACGCCCGCAAGAGACATAGGCAAGATCGATGGCCGCGCTGCCCAGGCGTCTGATTCCATGCGACTTCTCGAGAAAGTCTTTTATGATCTCCAGGTACTGATCCTTCTTTTCAGAATGATAATAGGGAAAGCCCGTCGCGAGCAAACTCTCCTGCAGGCTAGGGATCTTCGACACATGGATGATGCGTCCATTGCAGTACGCATTGTCATCCTCGATCGCGTGAAAACACTCATTGCGAACAACATGGTAAACGACACCAAGCACAGGAATGTCGTTTCGTGTTAAAGCCACGCTGATTGAGTAGATGGGAAGTCCATGTAAAAAGTTGGTCGTGCCGTCGAGTGGGTCGATGATCCAATTGTATTCGTTGGTCCTGGATTGTTGGACGGTGCCTTCTTCAGTGATGAATCCCGCCTCGGGCAGCACACTCGTGAGCACGCGAACGAGTCGCTGCTCTGCTTCTTTGTCAACGTAGGAGACCAGGTTATTGAAGCTCGCCTTCTGCTCAATTCGACTCCTGTCAAAGTTAGTTCCTTCTGTATAGATGAAGTCTGCTACTTCTGTGCAGACTTCAATCACTTGACTCATGACTATTTTCAGATCAGCTTTCATCGCAAATGCATTTCAGACGCTACCCTTAACCATCGGCAAGTCCCCAGCCTCTCGCCGAAAGGTGAATATAGCGATCGGCCCTTTATGGGACGCACGGGTAAGGAAATTCTTTTGTCTATCTGGACCTTACTCTTCGCGACCTGCCACGACAATAACGATTTCTCCTTTAACTTCTTTTTCCTTGAAGTGAATAATTACATCCGTCAGAGGCCCGGTTTTCGTTTCTTCATAAATCTTCGTCAGTTCGCGTGAAACCGACACGATGCGATCGGGCCCGAAGTATTCGGCGAACTGCTCCAGTGTTTTCAATAGCCGGTAGGGCGATTCATAAAAGATCATCGTGCGCTGCTCAGTGGCAAGGAACTTTAATGCCGTTTGGCGCCCTTTCTTATGGGGAAGAAATCCTTCGAATACGAAGCGATCGCACGGAAGCCCCGACTTTACCAGTGCGGGCACAAAGGCCGTCGGGCCCGGAAGGCATTCTACCGCCAGTCCTTCGCGCAGCGCCTCGCGCGTGAGCAAAAATCCCGGATCAGAGATACCCGGCGTGCCGGCATCAGACACCAGGGCCATCACCTCGCCACCCTGCATGCGCTTAACCAAGGCCGTGAGGACCTTGTGCTCGTTGAAGTTATGAAATGCCTGGAGCGGTTTCCGTATATCATAGTGCTTCAGCAAGTGTCCCGATGTTCTCGTGTCTTCAGCCAGCACCACGTCAACGGACTTAAGCACTTCGAGCGCGCGAAGGGTAATGTCGGCCAGGTTGCCGATCGGCGTAGGCACCAGGTAGAGGGCGGTTTTTTCCGGCATCACCCTGGTGGTTTAAAAGCGGGAATTCCTCCAGAGATCAATTTTTTCGTACCAGGTGTCCTGATATTTTTTGTCGCGGATCAGGACGAAGTTATCTGGATCGAATAGCGTCTGTGAACGGACAAAATCAAAAGTAGCGTTGAGAAACTGATTCTTATAGGTCCAAACCTCGCGGTCCGAAAAGCGATAGAGTTCATCCGGGAGACCGAATAAAATATAAATCATTCCGCGATCCGTCTTCCAGCCTTCTTTATACGACGTAAAATAGATATTTGACCACTCGACCCGCTTGTAGTAGTTGCGCATAAAATCTTTGGCGCGTTGCGCATTACCCGTAATGCCGAGAATGGTCTTATCGAAAGCTTTCTTGTCACCTTTTGCCTCCTTCAATCGTGCAAATTCCTGTTTGGTGCAAATATAAATCAGTGGGTCGCCCAGACTTTCAATTCGCGTGAGCCGCGGATAGTCATTTTCTATTCGAAACGCAAATCCTTCGGTACTGCTGGTATCTTTCTGAACAAGATAAAGTCCGCGTTGGCCGAAGGCAAATGGTGAATTGGCGTGTATCGTAAAAATGGAGTCGGCGATCATGCTACGCGACACGCGTGCCATTCCCTCTGAGAAGGGTGGTACAGCAGCCGGAAAATCGTCATTGTAATAAGACACGATGCTCGTTTCCGATATCCCGGCAACTTCAAGGGCCTTGCCGGAACTGGCATACGGCACTTGTATGATCGTGCCATTTGATACCAGGTACCCATCGGACGGATAATTTGGTGCCAGTGTCTTGTAATGAATCCACACCCGCTTTACGCGATTGTTCAGTATGCGCAAACTCAGGTATTGTGTCGATGCCGACAACGCCACCTTTATCGTTCCGTCGACCCGCGTGGCGGACACCTTCTTTTCGATTGATTCTGAAGGAATTGGAGTGCCCGACTTTTCATCAAGGGACGTTCGAATGTCCCATGCCATAGCAAACTGATCGGCCTGTTGCATCGTATCCTGCATCACCATGGAAAAGTGTGCGGTCCATCCGTCTTGCGCGCGGATGGCTTTGATCGTGAGCACGAAAGGCTCTTCCGGATCATATAAGTAGCTGTAATTGATGTCTCGCAACGCCTGCCCGGAAGCTGATGACAATGAAACAGCGATAAGAACCATGGCCCGCGTGATTGTAGTCCTGAAATTCAGTGACATGTATGGCTATCCTCCAAGTTTAACAATTCGATTTGCACCCGCTTCTCGATACCAGCGGTGGGGCTAAAATCACTATTTTTGTGCCGATGTCAAAGGTATACACGACGGAAATCACCAGTGAAGAGCTAGTATCGGACAACCCGATACATCAACGGTTGTTTAAAGCATATGTTGCGGCTGAACCCCATATTCGTGGTAACGTGCTGGAAGTAGGATGTGGAGAGGGCAGGGGCATTCCTGTGATTTTACCACACGCAGCGCAGTACACTGCCGTTGACAAGATCGAGGCGGCCTTGGCCGTATTGCGGAAGAAGTATGCCCAAGGCAAATTCATCAGCATGAACATCCCTCCCCTTCAGGGCCTTCAGGACAATACTTTTGATACCGTGCTGAGCTTCCAGGTCATCGAACACATTGATGACGATTACGGATACCTGAAGGAGATTCATCGGGTTATGAAGCCTGGGGCGGTAGCGTTGATCACTACACCCAACCGAAAAATGTCCTTGACCCGCAATCCATGGCATATTAGAGAATATCTGGCTGATGAACTAAGCGCACTCGCC
>DATHKA010000243.1:0-28814 GCA_035489615.1 Chryseolinea sp. | reverse complement strand
CGATTTGATATACAAGGCACCTGGAGTAGACCGGCCGTTGCGGATGACGGACGAACAACTCGCGGCCAATCAAGAAAGAACAATCTACCGGGACCAGCTCAATAAAGTGGCCATTGCCATCAGGTCCATAATGGAGGGTATCCAGCGTACGCAGCAAGCTTTGCCGGAGCGAAAAACAGAAGGCCGTGTCCGCTCCCTATCAGGGGGCCGGCTATGGGTGACTGTGCTTGGTATGATGTTGTTGCTTACCGCGCTCGGAACTTATTTATGGCGAACCTACAAGGCAACGGAAAGTCAAACGGGTTTGACAAAGAATACCTCCGTGCCAAACGCAATCGCCGTGTTGCCATTTACCAACCTGGCGAATGATCCGGCGCAGGAATATTTCAGCGACGGCATCACTGAACAGATTATTACCGAGCTGGCCCAGCTCAGAAATCTGAAAGTAATTGCCCGCACGTCTGTCATGAAGTTCAAGGCGACCACCAGGTCGATAAAAGAGATCGGGCAGGAGCTGAACGTAACGCATGTGCTGGAAGGGAGCATCAGGCGCTATGGAGATCGTATCCGGATTACGGCGCAGCTCATTGATGTGTCGGACGAGTCGCACTTGTGGGCCGCCGACTATGACGAGCCGTTCGGCGACATCCTGGTGATTCAGGACGCGGTATCTGCGCGCATAGCAAAGACGTTAGAGGAGAAGCTCACGTCCGACGAAATCTCTTCCCTAAGCTCACAGCAATTGACCCACCCGGAGGCTTACGAACATTACCTGAAGGGAATCTATATCCACGACAATTACTACTTCAGTTCGCGTAAGGACGAACATATGAGGCAATCGGAAAAAGAATTCCGCGCTGCCCTCAAACTCGAACCCCAATACGTGCTTGCACTTGCCGGACTCGGCGATCTTTATGATTCATATTATGGCCAAGGAAATTCCGTTTCATACCGCGAGAAGCGCGACAGTCTGGCAACACTCGCCTACGCACTTGATCAACGGTTGTGGTACACGCGGCTGCTCAAAGCCTTGACTTTCTACGACGCAGGAGATTCTCGCGGGGATGTTTCCGACAGCGCCTTCCATTATTTCAAACTGGCCTATCAGGCCGCACCCAACAACACCAAGGTTTGCGACCAGTTTGCGATATTCTTCCAGCGTATAGGACTGTGGTATGATTGTCTTCCGTTTCTGAATAAGTCAATCGAATTGAACCCTCTGGAAACCACCGCATTGAACTGGCGGGGATACGCCTATTCGCAACTTGGCCAAAACACCGTCGCCGAAGTTGACTTTCGCAGGTCTATCAAAATCGACCAGGATGCAATCGACGGTTATGTAGGTTTGGCCATGGTTAAAGTATTTCGCAAGGAAGCAGACTCTGCAGCGCATTACATCGAACGGGCAAAAAAGATCAACGCAGATGATTATTTACTTCAATATGCAGAGTCCATTGTTATCGCTAACCGTCGGGACAAGCGTGCGTTAGCGGTCAACAAGAATCAATACGGACTTATCTTACTCGGCATGTACAAGGAAGCCGTGGAAGTGCTCGCCAACGACCCCACGCAATATGAGTTCATACGCGACAATCCGTTCTATGAGCCGCTCCGCGATCGCGAGGATTATAAGCAGATGATGAGTGAATTAAAGGTTTCGTACGAGGTGAACAAACAAAGATTCAAGTTTGCGCCCACTAGCGATGATTAATCGGGCCCCGGTCGGGTAGGGATAGTGAGTGAAGCTTTGGTTTTTCAACGGTTCAAGATAATTTGGTTTATAACATAAACTAGTTTATATTTATATCGTATATATTTCAAAAAGATACTATGGAAACCCCGAATGAATTAACGGCCAGCCAGAGTCTCGACCTCATTAGTCGTATGATCCGCGAGGCCAAAGGACGCGTGCAACAGAACAGTTTTTATTTCCTGCTGTGGGGATGGGTAATCCTGATGGCTAACCTGGGTGTGTTTATCTTAACGAAGATGGCGTACCCATACCCTTATATCGTGTGGGCGATCACCGTGCCGGCGTGGATTATTTCGATCGTCTGGGGATTCCGTCAAAGGCGAAATGCACAGACCACCACACATTTTGGGCGCATCAGCACCGCCTTGTGGTTTAGCCTGGGCGTGGTGATCTTTACCATCGTGGCGTTTGGAGGCCAAATCAATTTTCAAGTGAATCCGATCATCCTGCTGATAAGCGCCATACCCACGTTCACCTCAGGTATTATCTTGAAATTCAGACCACTCATCCTCGGTGGTATACTGTTCTGGGTTTCGGGCGTCGCCAGCTTTTTGGTGCCACGCGAATTGCAGCCACTCATTGGCGCCGTCGCGATTGCCTGCTGCTACCTTGTTCCTGGATACATGCTTAAAAACAGACGCGACTGATGTTCAAAGACCTTGATCCTTTGCTGCACTCGCAACTCCGGTTGGCAGTCATGTCTTTGTTACTAACCGTTGATTCCGCTGAATTTACATTCATTAAAGAGAAGACGAGCAGCACCGCAGGTAATCTTAGCATTCAATTGGACAAGCTGTCGGACGCAGGCTATATCAAGGTGACAAAGTCGTTCAGAGGAAAGAAGCCCGTTACCACATGTTCGATCACCAAGACCGGTATGAAGGCATTTGACGATTATGTCAGCGCGCTGAAGAAATATATACATCCGTAAATTTTTTTGACTTTGGCGTAAGAAAGGTACTGGGTGCCTCCGTGATGAATATTGTGTACATGCTGTGCAGCCAGTTCATGAAGCTGATCATGGTAGCATCTATCATTACCTTACCATTGGCATGGTATAGCATGGATGCCTGGCTGGCTCAATTTGCCTTTCGGATAGGGATAGGCTGGCCGTTGCTCGTGTTGCCAGTTGCTTCGTTAGCTTTCATCGCACTGCTCACGGTGGGGGTACAGGTTTTGAAAGGGGCAACTACCAATCCCGCCGAAGTGTTGCGAACAGAGTAACTATGGCGCATCCGGTCAATACTGTCCGGATAGGGACGCATCTTGATGATTGACCCTCCCTGATTGAATGCATTCGCATTTTTTGTATGGCATGGTGTTGGTAAGGTGCCAATCTGCTAAGCGTGAACGGCGAAACCCTTAGCGTTAGCGGTAATTCAATCTTATCTGCGCTTGCTGCCGAATTGATCAAGATCGCCTGAGCAATCTTATCAATCATGCAAGACAAAGGAGATAGGCTTGCGTAAAGTTTTGGGTGCAAGTGTCGTCAGCATCACCTGGGTGCTGTCGGCGATCTTTACGCGACCTATCTTCTTTGCTCATTGTGCTTTAACCATACCGTTGTCATCATTCCCGGTTCAATATCCTCCGATAATCGGAATTATCTCGCCGGTGATATAACTGGAGCATTGGGGTGACGCCAGAAACACGTAGGCCGGTGCAATTTCTTCGGGTTGTGCGACGCGCTTCATCGAAGTGTCGGCGCCGAAGTCCTGTACCTGCTTGCGCTTCCTGTCTGATGGATTCAGCGGCGTCCACACGGGACCGGGCGCCACAGCGTTCACGCGGATTCCCTGGCTGATCAACTGACCGCTCAATGCGCGCGTCCAGGCATGAATGCCTCCCTTGGTGAGTGAGTAATCGGGAATGGCCTTACTACCTCGTATCCCCGCAACCGAACCGGTGTTAATGATACTGCTTCCTTTTTTCAGATGGGGCAGTGCAGCCTGCGTCATATGAAAGTATCCATATAAATTTGTTTTTAACGTGAGGTCGAAATGCTCTTCTGACAAATGAGCCATGTCCGGCACATGCATTTGAAACGCACTGTTGTTCACCAATATGTCCAGTCTGCCCAACTCGTTGATGGTTGCTTTTACCGCATACGTGCAGAAGTCTTTATCTGTCACATCACCCGGGATAATGATTGATTTCCTTCCTTCGTGTTCTACCAGTGTCTTCGTTGTTTTTGCATCCTTGTGTTCGTTGAGGTAGATAATAGCCACATCGGCGCCTTCACGCGCAAACAGGATGGCTACTGACCGGCCAATGCCTGAGTCGCCGCCCGTAATAAGGGCCACCATATTTTGAAGCTTGCCCGACCCCTGATAGTATGGCGCATCATACATCGGTTCCAGCGACAAGTCTGATTCACGGCCAGGCTTCTTAAGTTTCTTTCCGGGAAGCGGCGGCTCGGGATATTTTCTTGCGCCGGCTTGCATCGCTGGCGGTTCTTTTGACTTGCCTGCGCGGCTGTCGGCGCGTGCAATTTTTGTTTGAATCTTCCGGTGCTGTTTTGCGGCCCGCTCTCCCCTGAGTTTGTAGGTCTTGTTCGTTTGCATGCTGCGAGATTTTTACATTGTCAGTAGACAGGGAAAATTCCGTGCCACTGACAGGGTCATTTGGAGATCCGGACAACCTGTTCTTCAACGAGGTAAGTTGTTCCGGATGGAATGCGTTATGTCGTAGTGAAGGGACATCGTGTTGAGTAATAAGTTCCTCAGGTGAAAAGTAACCTGGTGGATGATCCGGAAGAATACCTTTGATCAGAGTGGTTGGGATACCAACCTTCAACAGGGACCATATTGCCAGTCGAAATTCTGTGTAGATTATAATTCGGATTTTCGCTAAGATTGTCTTCATCCCTGTGTATCCGAGTTGTCACCTTTATATCACGTCCACCATGCCGCGTATCCGTCTCTTCGCTTTACTATTCATGATCGCTACGTTTGCCCATGCACAAAAAACGGCAAAGATTTTCATATCGGTGGACATGGAGGGCATTGGGGGCATCGGTACTTCGGCGATGGTAAGTTCGTCGGGTAAGGATTATGATACCGGTCGCAAGCTCATGACCGCCGAGGTGAATGCCGTTGTAGCGGCGATTTTCGACTCGGGTCCGGCAGAGATTGTGGTAAACGACAGTCATGGAGATATGCAGAACTTGCTGCACACGCAGTTGGATCCCCGGGTACAGTACATACAAAGCAACATAAAGCCACTGGGCATGTCACAGGGATTGGACGAAACATTCAACGGCGTGATGTTCATTGGGTACCACGCGATGGCGGGAACGGAAAACGGGTTTCTGGCACACACTGGCGCGAGCGTTGTGAAAGGTCTATGGATCAACGGAACCGAAGTGGGAGAGGGCGGACTGAACGCTTACTTTGCCGGGTCAGTCGGCGTGCGGTGTTACTGGCAAGTGGTGACAAAACTTTTACAGAGGAAATCAAGAAGCTGATTTCTGTCCGTACGGTCGTGACGAAAGAAGCGATTGGCAACAATGCGGCCAAGCTTTTACACCCTGACGTTGTCATCATGGAGTTGCAAGTTCAGGCAAAGGCGGCGATCAGGGAGATCACCAAGGCCAAGCCGCTGCCAGTAGCCGGACCGGTAGAATTCAGAATCAAGTTGGACACGCCTACGAGGGCCGACGTGGCCATGAGCATACCGGGCATGAAGCGCCTGGATGGATTCACCGTTTCGTATCGGGCGAAGGACATGACCGAAGCGTACAAACTCATTAGAGTTATCTACAAGTATATTTCCTGGTAAGCGCTACCTCCCTGGCTATGCGCAATCAGAGGCCTTTGCCCGTGGCAGCCCAATAGATGCCGCCATACAGGTGATCGAGAAACGTCTGGTCGGAAAATGCAAGTCCTATGTGACCAAGTCCCGTGTAGAACGCCCGGCCCCCGTCGTAGTTGTGATACCAGGAGATGGGATGCACATCGCCCATTCCCTTGCCCTCGTTGGTGCCCCACTTCACTTTGGGATCGTACGACTTCTCGTCGACAGTAACCAGAATTTTCAGGTCGTCGGCTTTGCGTTCGCTGTATTCATACCATTCATCCGTCCACAGCAATTTCTTGGGGAACCGTTCCATGCCCGGAAAGTTGCTGTCTTGAACATTGAGATAAGCAGTTTGCTGCTGTGGATGTATTTTAAACATCATGCCTACGAGCTTGGTATACCAGGCCCAGTCGTATTCTGTGTCGGCAGCACTGTGAATACCCACATAGCCCTTTCCGCTCTTGATGAATTTCTCGAAGGCGGCTTGCTGTTGATCATTTAGCACATTGCCCGTTGTATTGAGAAAAATGACTGCCTGGAAACCTTCGAGCGCTTTGTCGTTAAATATCCCGGCGTTCTCCTGCCAGTCGACAACGAAATTGTTACGGTCGGCCAATTGCCGCACGGCGTCAACTCCTTCGTGAATAGACTGATGGTGAAACCCGTCTGTTTTGCTGAACAGGAGAACCTTGAACTGTTGCGCTGCGACGGGAAGGGAGCAAGCAATCAGGGCAAGAAGAATGCTGAAAGTGTTGAATAGGCGTTTCATAGGCTGCTTTATAGCGATCAAGATAAACAATCGTTTGATGTGCGCTCAGCCGCTGAAATAAAATTGGCGGGGCGGGCTCATAAGATTGTCAGGTTTTCCTGATTTCGCCTGGGGTTGGAATTCACCAACTTTCGCCACGGCAGAACAGTTGTGTTTTATTCTCTGCCCTTGAATAGTTGCCGGCGGAATAGTGCCGGCAACATATCCAAAATTGCCAGGCTTATCGCTGCACCTTTTTGGAGTTGGACGAAATGCCGACATTCGTCGTGTCGACCTCGTTCCTATGAAGAGAATCACCATTCTGCTCCTGACCTTAAGCCTCTGTGCCTGTTATTTGCGCCCAACGAAGTGGATAGCCATAGGCGACTCCATCACGTACTTGAATGATCACGCCGACGAGACGGGAAACCGTATATCGAAAGGTTACATGAGCCTTATTTCGGAACGGCATCCGGATATTAGCTTCGTCAACAAGGGATTCAATGGTTGGACCTCCGGGGGGGTTGCCAGTAAGATTGAAACGCTGGGTCTGGAAAAGGCGGATGTATACACCGTGTTCTTAGGCACCAATGACTGGTGGCAGGGCAGGCCCATCGGAAATTTGAATGACTACAAAAACAATACGGGCGATGCCACTATCAACGGCGCGTTCCGAATCATTGTAAATAAGCTAAGGTCGCTCAATAATCAGGCGCGTATCATCTTGATTACACCGTTGCAACGCGGCGATTTTGTCTATATAAGTGATATGAAGAATAACGCTTTTGGATCTTATCGCGCCAAGGGTGGCCAAACCCTGCAGCAGGTAGCCCGGGCGATAGCAGACATAGGCCTGTATGAGAAAATTCCTGTGGTCGATCTGTACACCGATAGCGGCATTACGCTAGATAATATGGTCGCATTTAAACGGCTAAAAGATCCCAACTCTGGTTTACTCCGCGATTACAAGTATCCTGACTATGTTGGCGTGTCGTTTAATCCTGAAACCGACGAATATCCCTATCCGAAAGAGGCGATAAATATGACTTACGATGGATTGCATCCTTCTGACAAAGGTTACCTTGTAATTGCCGATATGCTGGAAAAAGTCATTCTGGGCCATTAATTCCACGCTGCAGGAGGGCCTTTCCGAGGGGTGAAATCTCATAGCCGACCTCATGGCTGATCGTTAGTCCCATATTCTTCAACTTTCGAATGTTCAGTTTTAGCCACATCCGCTCATGGCCAAGTTTAGTGGCCAGTTCGGTTGAAACAACGCGCGGGTGCCTACTGATTGCGAGCAAGGTCACTTTTGTCCACGGACCCTCCCTGCTGGCTGCATCAAGGCGCTGAAGCCTCTTGATGAGTTGTTGGTATTGCGCGTCGCTCAGGGTCGCATCATTCCTCAACTTGATGCGTGGATCTTCGCCGTGATAACGAACACGAATCTTGTAGATCTCGCCGTCTTCTTGTTTTCTGAGCGTCTGCAATAAAGCCTCGCGCGTCTCGAAGCCTGCCGCCTTGGCATCGCGATCGGTAACGTCCTGCTCGTTCATCACGTCAATCTGCTGGATTTCGACTTGTCCGATGGCGGTCGTCAGCAGGGTGCCTTGCTTCACCGAAGGGCGCGTCCACTTTCTGAACTGAAGGGATATTTGTCCTTCACGTATGGCGTTGAGAGGCTGCATTTTGATTATCATGGCAAAGGGGTATTATCATTTGGATTTTTTGCGCGTTGGATTCTCAATTGAAATGATATCGTGCAATTCGGCATTCAGTTTCTGCACCCAGGTTTTATTATTCGTGCGGATGAATGATAGCTGTTCGCAACTATTGAATCGAACGAAGTCGCGGATGGATTTGGCCAGCTTCTTAAGGGCTCGTGGATTGAGCTCGACATCCTCGAAATGCAGATTATTTATTATCAAAACCTTCTGTTTGCGATCCGCCTTTGCGTCCATACGCGCGATAAATGAATCGCCGTACAATATGGGCAAAGCAAAGTATCCATACTTTCTCTTTTTTTCCGGCACGAAACACTCAACCTGATAATCGAAGTCGAAATAATTCCTCAGACGGTGGCGCAACACATTCAGTACGTCGAATGGCGACAGAATAAACACGTCGCCGGATAGCGAAATTTTTCGTGTCTTGTAGTCGGCCAGCATGTAAAGAGGAGAAGTCTTGTGTCCCTTCACCTGCACCGGGCAGACCTTGCCTTCTTCGGCAAGGTTCCTGAGTTCGGCCTTCACCACATTGTCTTTGACGTAACGGCCCCGGTATGCGACGTCCTTTACTTCGCCAATTCCCCACGCCTGCAGCGAACGCAGCACGACGTGTCGTGCAAATTCCTCGCGCGTCGGCATCGTCTGATCGACATCGGCCCGAATGACGTTTTCCGCAAGGTCGTATTGTTTTTGAAAGTCCCTTCGGCGGATCGAAATGAGCCGGCCATCATTGTGCAGACGCTCAAGCGCCACCTTTGAAGGCCGCCAGTCCCACCAGCCTGTGCTTTTGGTTACGCGATCGTTCTCGAAGTCGCGTGCCATCAGCGGTCCCTCACGTCCAATTCTGTCGAGGATTTGATTCATCAGGTTGATCTCCTTTTGCACAAGTGTCTTTCTCCGGGCAACGAGCGCCTGCTTCACCGGAAAGGAGAAGCGAAAGTCATCCATGGGGATAAAGCCCGAGGCAAAAGTCCAGAATTCGAATATCCGACCTTCGTCCTGAAGTTCGAAGAGCCAGTCGGTGTCGTAATTGGGAACGCGTGCCGCGATGGCGTGATGATGAGCGCGCTCGACGACGAAGTTGGTATCGATCTGCAGGAAGCCAAGGTGGTCGATAAACCGGAACACGCCCTCTTTGCCGTTGCCAAATTGCGCTCGCTTTGTGAGTCCCGCAGCATGCAAAATAATGCTCCTTGCACGTGAAGATGATATTACCAGTGGCTCCATGGAATGGATTGAAATTCAACCTAGGTTCAGCTCCAAAGATGGCTATGTATCCTACTTTCACAAAGGCGGCCTGTCAAAAAAAATCAGTCGCCGTTCCTGCGGGAAATGTATTGGATTAGACGCCAGGCGAAAAAATGATTGGCTATAACACGAGCTGCGCAAACAGGTTTTCCAGCATTTCTTTGGCGTCGAGACAAAGCCCTGGATGCACGTGCGAGGTCTGCACGATCGTGCTGCGCGTAGCGGTGAGCCATCGGAATCTTTCGGCAATTGCCAGCTCGCCAATCGGGCCGTTTTCTTTTCCACCCGCGCTGATGCGTTCAAAGGCGAGGATGTAGCCATCGAGTTCTTCGCAGTCTACATTGCCAAGTGCTTTCAGTTTCTCGCGGTTAACCAGGATACGTGTTCCGAGAAACTTCTGGGGCCCGCAATACAAAATCACCCCGACATTGAAAAATTCTTGTCGCTCGACCTTCGGGACGATCCGGATCACGGCATACTCAAATACGCTGCGTTCTTGCATAGTTGGCTTCATCAACAAAGAAATCCGCATCAGCGATGCGATTCATGAGAAATGTATTGTAGGCCTCCCGTTGCTCATCAGGTCCATTAAATGCATGGTCATCGAGCCATTCGTCGGGAACTTGCCCGACGATCTCCCGGATCAAGGGTCCAGGAAGTGCCTGTTGACAAGCGACATTTACTTCCGGCAGCATAGATGCAGCGGGGAGAAGCACGTGGTCCTTGATTTTCAGAAAGGGCCGCTTGCGCGTATCCCAATCTGTCCACGAGTGATGAAAATACAAGGCTGCCCCGTGGTCGATCAGCCACACTTCCTTGTGCCACCAAAGGAGGTTCGTGTTTCGTGCCGTGCGATCAACATTCAGGAGCAAGCTGTCGAGCCACACGATCCGCGAGGCAACCACAGGGTCGACTGGTGTTACAACGGCATCAAACGTTACAGCACCTGACAAATAATGAACGCCCAGGTTGGTTCCTACACTGGCCTTCAGAAGGTCCTGAATCTCTTCGTCGCCTTCGATACGCCCGAAGGCAACATCAAGGTTGGCGAGCACCAGCTCGGGAACGTTAAGGCCCAGTGCGCGGGCAATTTCGCATCCGATCAACTCGGCGATGAGGGCTTTCTTTCCTTGGCCTGCGCCACGAAACTTCAGCACATACATGAACCCGTCGTCAGCCTCCACTAGTCCGGGCAGGGAACCTCCCTCACGCAATGGCGTTATATATCGGGTAACATTAACGGACCGCAACGGGTGCATAGGGGACTTGTCCATTCATCATTCGATAAAGGTAATATATTGGCGTGATCTCGCCTCGCGAGTCCGCCGCCATGATTCCACATGAACGATAAGGTCTGAATCATTTGTTATCTTTGTCAATAATTCTAAGAATCTATGAGCGAAGTCCGAATCAGATGTCCAAAGTGCGAATGGGAGCCTAAGCCGGACGACAAGTGGGCGTGCAGTTGCGGACACCAATGGAACACGTTTTCAACCGCGGGTCGTTGCCCCCATTGTGGAAAGATATGGAAGGATACGCAGTGCTTTCCTTCACCAACAGGCTGCAGTAAGTGGAGTCCACACATCGACTGGTATGATGGGCTCGACGAGATCGTCCAAAAGCTCATCGAGGAAATAGAAAAGACCTGGACGCTGGCTGAGGAGGAGGAGAAGCAGCACGTGGGTGTTCGTTCGCGATAACGGTACGCTGGAAATCGTCACTGAACTCAGTAATAGCAAATAGGGTGGGAGAGACATCCTTTTGCTAAATTGAATCAAAAGAATAGCCATGGCCGAGCAGAAGACCAAGCCTACAGAGCAGTCTGTCGACGCCTTTCTGGATAAGGTTCCCGCTGAGCAGACGCGGGACGATTGTCGCATGATCATACAAATCATGACGAAAGTGACCGGGGCACCTCCCGCGATGTGGGGACCTAATATTATCGGATTTGGCAAGTATCATTACAAGTATGCGAGCGGCCATGAGGGTGATTCATGCCTTACCGGCTTCTCGCCGCGAAAGGCAGCGATCACCTTGTATATCATGCCTACTGACCCGGGGCAAGAAGCGCTGATGCAGCGGTTGGGAAAGCACAAAGCAGGGAAAGGTTGTATTTATGTGAAGCGACTTGATGATATCGATATGAAGGTCCTGGAGGAACTGATGACTAAGTCAGTTAGTGAACTTCGGAATAGATATGCCAAGTTATAGCCGCCGTTTGAAACTCAAAATTCAGTGGATGATTTGAACTAGTTCTGCTTTGTAGAGATATCGTGCGTCTCGACGTTCAATGCATCGACGCAAGCGTCGATGGTTCTGGCGTAAGACGGTAATATTATTTCAAGTCGGGACTGTTTGGTAAATGGCGAGGTAGCCCAGTTCTAAATCAATAATTCGACACATTCTAAAATTGGCCACCCGACATCACATTCGCATTTGTTATCGACGCTTGCGTCGACGCATTGAACGTCGAGATGCACGCTCAGCGCGGCTCAAGAAAACCGTCATACTACCGGAAAGCTGGTTTTAAAAGTGTAATTAAATGCACAACAATTCATATCAACTACGCCCGCCCAATCCAAAATCTCTGTGTCCTGCGATAAATGGATTTACTCCGCCTCCCATCCACGCTTTCCTTTCCCGCTACACAAAGAGCACAAATCGATATCTTGACAAAGCAGAACAGTGACCAATTCGCAGGCCATCTGGTACTCAGAACGTCTCTCCAATTCGGAAGTACAGCCCTTGATCGTGTTTGCCCCACGCGCCCTCTATGCCTACGTTTACATTTCTCGCTTCCAGCATTTTGAAACGAAGGCCTACGCCACCGCCGGGTAGCATACCACTGTAGGGTCTTTCAGTAAACGCTAGTCCAAAGAACGCCACGGCGCCCCATCGCTTGTAAAAATTCCAACGGTATTCAGCCTGCGTGGAGCATTCAATATTGCCGCGATATTTCCCATCCGTATAGCCGCGGATATCCTTTCCGCCGATGGATTTCTGACCACTGAACGGCACGTCACCGAAACCGCCGGAGTAGGTGAAGCGCGCCCCCAATACTGACCTTTTGGAAAGTCTGAGATAGTAATTTAGAAAAAACCGGGCCGAGTAAAATGCGCTGTCGCTGCCAAGCCACCGTGCATTGTTCAGTAGGGTTAGCGTTGTGAAGAGACCTGAACGCGGATTGTACACGTGATCACGTGAGTCGTAGGTGCCTGTAATGCCGATGCCATTGGCCTGGACGATTTCTTCACTGGCATGGCTTGTCTCAAACGACGTGTTGGTATATTGGAATTTTGCAATACCTCCGGCGTATAGCGGTCCTGTTATCCTGCGCAGAACTTTAAACAAAGCAAAAGTATTGACTGCAGTGTAGTCGACAAAGTCGCCATCGCCTGACGCCACCGGTGATTCAAAATACTGAAAGTTGATGTTGCCTATGCCGGCGGCGGCGGCAACACGCCACGTGTTTTCTTTAAGATAGAGCTGACAGAAAGTGGCGAGAAACACCGAACGGTTCTGTGAGAATCCTCCCCCCAGGCCAAGTGCACTGGCATGCGAAATGGTGTCGCGGGGATTGGCGTCAAAGAACAGCATGGTATTGGCACCGATGATCGCACCGTACGAGGTATTGTAGCTAATGATGGGAATTCCAGCCAGATCAAATTTTCGCTTCTTCGTTTTTTTGCCGTCCGCCCAGTCGTCCTCCTGGGCGTAGACACCCTGCCAGGTAAGGCAGAGTATAAAGGCCACAACTAGGCAGATAGCGACGCGTATCATGTGCAACAACCGTTGCGACAAGTTAAGTTATTTGTGGTGCACTTTGACCATCGCAATGGGGCGTGCTGTCATTCCAGAGGCGAACCGGCCTTACGCCCGTGCACAGCTGCCAAGAAAATCTCTTCCGCGCGGAACGGCTCTTTGCTCCACGCGGAAGGTTTCTGAGTCTATGATATGCGCTCTGCCGTTCCCATCTGAAGGGGCGTATTTGTTTGTTTGCGAGTAGCACTGGACGACAATTTCAACCCGAATAACGGTCTCAGGAACTTCACGCGCTTGATAACCTCGTACGTCCCGAAACATCCGATAACGGTTATCATAAGCAATAGCACGAACTTGAGTTGCACCGGGAGTTGCAAGGGAAATATCAGGATCGATCCCGCATACAGAAATAGCATATGCAGGATGTATACCGGATAGGCCGCTTCACTCAGGTAGCTCAGTGTCTTACCACGATGATTAAGATACCTGTAGCCGAAAGCAAAGCAGGAGAATATCCACGCGTGAGATTCAGCAACCAGCAGGTAAACCGGAACTTTCACACCGAGCAGCACACGAACAATAAATCCTGCGACAGCGAGGATTGGAAATATCCAACGCCATTTCAGGAGCATATTCCAGAATGGCTGTCCGGCGAGAACCAGGCAGAAACCGCTCAGAAAGGCCAGGAATCCGAGCGCAAATCCATGCCAGGTCATCGCGTACATTTCGTATGGAAAGGGCTTCAACACTAACGCTTCGATAACAAACAGGGCTGTGATGGTGAGCAATCCGATCGGATGGGAGAATATTTTTCTCAAGACCAGAACAAATGCGCCCTCTTTATTTCTTTTCAGGTAGTACAGCAGTGGCATCAATATCAGTACGTAAGAAAAGATGTTTCCGAGAAACCACAGATGACCCGGATTAAACGCATAGCTGATGTCGAGACGGTTGTAATACTGCCACAACGCTACGCTTATGGGAAAGATGCAAAACGTACCGAAGACGTAGGGCAATAGGATACGCAGAGCCCGTTCTTTCAGCAAATCACGCCAGCTTCTTTGTTGCATGGCGAAATACACCCCCATGCCCGATACGAAGAACAAAAATGGTATTCGCCATATGTTCAGCATGGCCATGGGGAGCCATAGCGATGGCCAGGATTCTTCGTTCGTGATGAATCCGATCATGATTCCCCATGGTTGAAAACCTATTGCCACGTGATAGATCAGCAGTAAGCCGATAGCAATTACGCGGAGCCAGTCGATGTCGTATCTGCGGTCCATATAGTTAACGATTGTTTTATTTTAACAGGGTTGCAATCTCGGGCCTTGTTTTTTCGAGGTATGCATAGTCGAGCTTGAGTCCCATCGGACCGAGTACCTTGCCCATGATGTCGTAGCTCGGCTTTGCCTCTTCGAACGAACCCGCCACCGACGCATAGGGTGTTGCTCCATACTTGTTCTTGATATTTTTGTCTGCGCCCTTAGCCAGCAACATTTTGACGATTTCGGGTCGACAGAAAAAGGCGGCCGTGTGCAGCGCAGTGGAGCCGTCGTTGTTCTGAAAGTTCAGATCGGCGCCTGCATCGATGAGTATTTTGGCTTCTTCGGTCTTTCCGAACACCGCGGCGCTGATAAGCGGGCTCGATCCACCGAACGGGTCTTTCTCGTTGATGTTCGTTCCGGCCTTAATATGTTGCAGCAGGGCTTCCTTATTGCCGGAAACGACCGCTGTATGAATGTCAACAGAAGGGGCTGAGTTTTGCGCTTCGGTCTTTGTTTGCGTGCAGCCCGTGCTTATAGCGGTCAGGAGGATAGCACCGAGTATCCGCCATTTTGCCAGGAGCCTGGTGGTCATGCATGATGTGCTAAGAACCGTGGTGCGATGAATGTGTTTCATAATAAGGTGTTGTTTTAGTGAAATGATCATGACTCAAAAAACGGCAGGAATAGGCCTGTCGGCTGATCAGTTTTGCGCCGAAAAGCATCACCTTTGGAGGATGGAGTATAAATTATGGCGCACCGATGTAAATTTTCGCGCAGGTATGCAGCCTCCCGTCCTCAGGAGGGGTTGGTTTGCGAGGATTTTTGCCCGTTTTGCTGCCGTTTTTTATTGTGACAACTTCGCTAGCGAGCGCTGTAGATATGGGAATCACCAATAGGTTTATCCGATGACAGACCTGAATCAGCAGCCCTTCCTTGCCGAGCTAATGGAGGAAATTGACCGAAATCTGCCGAATGAGCTGTTTGGCGTGACGGAACTGGCCGAGGCCATGAACATGAGCCGGTCCAATCTCCTGCGAAAAGTGAAGAAGGAGACCAATCTTTCTGTAAGCCAGCTTATTAGCCAGGCGAGGCTGAAACGCGCCATGGATTTCCTGAAAACGTCGCAATTCAACGTCACAGAAGTTTCTCAGCAGGTGGGCTTTAACAGCACTTCCTATTTTATAAAGTGTTTCAGGGAATACTATGGCTACCCTCCCGGCGAGGTGAACAAAAAACCTGACGAAAAAGCCGGAGAGGGTGGAATACCTGATCTGGACGGGTCTGAGAGCGGAGCCGAATTCGAACAACGCAGGGCACCGGGAAACACCGTAACATCGGGCGCGGGTGCTCTTTCCGTTGCCAGACGTCGGCCGGGGAAAGTCCGTTGGCCATGGGTTTTAGGTGGCGCCGTCGTTATTGCGCTTGGCCTGGCCGTTGGCTGGTATTACTTCTCGCGCAGTACGGGCCTCTCGCTGGGTTGGACGATAACAACGAAGGAGCCTAAGTCGATCGCCGTATTGCCTTTCAAGAATGAGAGTTCCGATTCTTCGAACATCTATCTTATCAATGGACTGATGGATGCCACACTTACCAATCTGCAAAGCATCGGCAATTTGAATGTGGTGAGTCGAACTACGGCTGAAAAATACAGGAACACAACGAAGTCGATCCCGGAGATGGCGTCGGAGTTGAACGTCCAGTATTTTATCGAGGGGAGCGGGCAAAAAATCGGTGACCATATATTGCTGAACATCCAGCTCATTGATGCGAAAACGGACAATCACTTGTGGGCGCGCCAATATCGGCGCGAGTCTTCCGACATCTTTTCGCTGCAACAGGAAATTGCCAGTGACATTGCCCGGGAGATCGAGGTGTTCATTACACCGGAGGAATTGAGTCAACTGGAAAAACACCCTACAGATAATCTGCGTGCTTATGAATTCTATCTGAAGGGGAAGGAAAGCTTTTACCGCAGCGGCCCCGAAGATCTTCAGGAAGCCGTTGGTTTATTCAAGCAGGCAATTGATCAGGATCCCAAGTTTGCCCTTGCGTATGCGCACCTCGTTATGGTGTATTATTACCTGGACGTGTTTAGTTCAGCAAAGAAATATACTACTGACGTTGATGACCTGGCAGACAAGGCTATTCTCTACGATCCCAGGTCGAGCGAATCGCTGCTGGCAAAGGCGCTGTCTTTTGCCCAGCGCCATCGTTACGATCTGGCTACTCCCTATCTTGAGCGTGCGCTGGAATATTCGCCAAGGTCTGGCCTGGTGCTACACTTTCTCACCGAATTCTACAGTTTATATGTTCCCGATCCGGTGAAGTACCTGGAGTATTCGGTGCGCAAAGTGGAAGTTGATCTTGGCTCCGATTCCACCACACGGGCGTTTAACTATTTTCACTTAAGCAATGCCCTGCTGCGTAATGGATTCTTCCGGGATTCGGAGAAATTTCTGAAGAAGTCGCTCGCCCTTAACCCGAATGGGTTTTTTGCCAAACACGTGAAGGCCTTTGTGTCGACGCTGGAGAGCAAAGACTGGATGGCAGCCCGCACGATACTGCAGGATGAATACAAAAAGTCACCTACGCGGTTCGATATCCTGGAGAGCATAGGCAATATGAATTTTATGTTGCGCGACTATGCGGCAGCGCGCACCTGTTACGATAGTGCCCTGAACATGATGCACCGGTTCAGAATGGATATTCTCAAACCGGAATATTTGCGTATTGGGATTACCTACAACCTGACAGGCGACACAGCCAAAGGGCGATATTACATAGACCAATTCAAGCACTTTGTTGATGAAGACCAGACCATCTACAAAGACCTCAACCTCGCAATGTACAAGCTGCAGAAAGGGGAGAAACAGCAAGCATTGGATCTGATAACCAACTTTGCCAACACGCACGAGTACTTTATATCGCTGCTGCTATTGTTTCCCACCGACCCGCTGGCCGACAGTATCAAAGACGAAAAGGCGTTTCAGGATGCCATGAAGAAGATGACTGCTAATTTCCAGCGCGTTCAAGAACGCCTGGATGAACAATGGCGGAGCAGGTTTGAGAACCTGTAGAGTGGCCATCTTGGTTCCTGCCCGTCTTATCCTTCCTCGTCAACGTTACGCATCTTCATCAGCAAGGCATAAGCATTCTTAGTAACGACACGTGTTTGTTCGGTAACTCCTGCCGCTTCAATCTGCTGGCGGCCGTGATCCAGTACGCCGGCTTTTACTTCGACCATGTCGAACTCCCTGCTGCCACGCTCAATAAATACATAATATTTGTTCTCCCACCGCACTACGGCTTCTTCCGGTACCGTCAAGGCATCGTGTGATTGAACGAATACCTCGCCATTCATAAACATTCCAGGCGCCAAATCAGGTGCATACTTTTCAAAGTGACAGTGTATTTCAGCAAGCCGTTCGTTTGTCAGCGTCTTGTTGCCAATAATAACGCGTGCCTCATATTTCTTAGACGGATTATCATTCGAATAGGCAATTACGCGTTGGCCTACCGAAATTTTGTTGAGATCACCCTCGAATACGGTTAAGGCGAGGTGAATATCCCGGGGATCGATGAGTTCGAAGAGGTTGTCAGTGGGTGCGGTATACTTGCCGATGCTGACATTAACTTTGGAAACGTAGCCATCGATAGGAGAATGAATACGTACCTCTTTCGAAAGCGTTTCTGCCTTTAGTCCCTCGGGATTAATCCCGATCACAGCCAGTTTCTGCGCGAGTGCGCTCACGAGAATTTTGTTCGAAGCAAATTCGGCTCGTGCTTGTTCAAAGACTTTGTCACTACTGGCTTTGCTCGTGTTAAGCTCGCGTTGACGCAAATATTCAGATTCCGTGAGGATCAACCTTTCTTTCGCCAACAGATAGTCCTGTTGAAGCTGAATGAATTGCATGTCTTCGAGGATTGCCAAAACCTGACCTTTTCTCACGTGCATACCGGGTAACAAGCCTGTGGATTTCAGGTAGCCGCCGAGTGGAAAACTAAGACTGACCACAGACTGTGGCGGAACGTCAATGTTTCCCTGAAGCCGCAGTATGGTACTCACCGTGTCGAATTCCGGTAGTCCGACTTCTATGCCCACGTGTTCCTGCTGCTGCACGGTAAGACGCACATGATTGGCAACTAGGGTGTCATTTGCCGACGCCTCCTTTGGCGCCTTTTTTTCGCCGCATCCCAATAGTGAGAGCAGGGTCAGTACTGTAATAACAGACCTCATGGTGATCTTCTTATTCATGGATAAGGTGCTTTAGTGTGATGACCGCCTCATTGTAGGAGGCCAATGTATGAATGTACTCGGTCTGCAGGGCGATACCCTGATCAACAAGGATCACCCATTGCAGGAAGTCGATCTCGCCGGCGCGGAATTGCTGATCAGCTGTGTGCATGATAGTTTGCGCACTCCGGATGCCTTCACTTTCATAGTACGCGAGACTTTCTTTATACTTCTCTACTTCAGTCTGTGCGTCTTTGAGCGCGGCCTCAAGCTGTTTGTTGAATTGTTCAAATGCCTTTCCGGCGCGAAGGTATTCCAGTTTTGAAGCTTCGATCTTTGCCGTTTGCGACCGAAAGAACAGGGGCAGTGTGATACCTGCGTTCAAATAGTTGAATCGCGAGGTGGAGGTGAAATATTGGTCCTGATCTTCCACTACCTGTGGCCCGATAAGGCTTTGGTTGTTATAGCCCACGGTGATGTCAGGCAGGAGTCTGGACCGTTCGGTGCGCCAGCGATAGCGCGCGGCATCTTGCCTGTATCGCAGCTGGCTGGCAGCGGGAAGATATTCGGGGACCACATGGCCTGCCAGGGCAACCTGGTCAATGCGTAAAGTGATGCTGTCGGGTCTTAACATTACGGAGTCTTGCAATAATAGGTTGAATTGTCGGAGCGCTATTTCGACGTCCCGTTCCAACTGACGGAGTTGTATGGCGATTTGCTGCCTGCGTGTAGTGGCAGCGGTATTCTCGAGAGTGTTTGCCGCGCCGTGACGAAGGCGTAGCGCGGACTTGTCGGCGAACTCCCGATAGAGTGAGTCTGCCCTTAGGAGCAAGGTTCGTCGCGCGAGCAGGATATTGTATTCGTAATAACGGCGGCGTACAGCGGTGCGTACAGCTTGCTCGGTAAGGAGATACCCTTCTTCGGATGCCTTGTATTCGGATTCCAGCGTATGGCGCTGATTCGCATAAACGGTCGGAAAGCTGAAAGCTTGCGACACTCCGAATCGCGTGTCGTTATGCACAGTGTTCATCTGTCCATAGTCGGCGGTGAACGCGGTCTTTGCTATGTCGACAGCGGTGTGACGAAGCCGCCCGGCGATTTCCTTTTCCAGCCTGGAGGTTTCCACGGTGAGATTGTTC
Source organism: Chryseolinea sp. (assembly GCA_035489615.1). Lineage (GTDB taxonomy): Bacteria > Bacteroidota > Bacteroidia > Cytophagales > Cyclobacteriaceae > Chryseolinea. The sequence goes on along the minus strand of DATHKA010000243.1, from coordinate 9,137 downwards.
CTGACGGCTATGCTGATGGCCTGATCCAGCCCTACTCTTGGCGGAGGTGATTGTGACTTTGCCTGAATGGATAATAGCAAAGCCATGATTAACGCAACGGTTGGGATATGCTTACTCTTCGATGTTGATAGGATGCCCTCGATAAGAAGATATACGGCAGGGAGTACGAATAACGTGAGCAAGGTTGCCGTCACCAGACCGCCAATAACAACGGTTGCCAGGGGGCGCTGCACTTCAGCACCGGCTCCTGTGCTCAACGCCATTGGCAAGAATCCCAGTGATGCCACCGATGCGGTCATTAGCACGGGGCGAAGCCTGTTCCGTGTGCCCGTTATGACTCGCGCCATGGCGTCTAATCCTTCCTTCTGCAATCTGTTAAACTCGGAGATCAGGACAATTCCATTAAGCACCGCGACGCCGAACAAGGCAATGAATCCAATACCGGCAGAAATGCTGAAGGGCATGCTGCGGATCACGAGCGCCAACACCCCTCCAATTGCCGATAGTGGAATCGCGATATAGATCAGGGCGCTTTCTTTCAGCGAGGAAAAGGCAAAGTAGAGCATGGCGAAGATCATGAGCAAAGCAGCGGGCACTGCAATCAAAAGCCGATGTTTAGCCTCCTGAAGATTCTGAAATGTGCCACCGTAAGAAATAGTGTACCCGGGTTCAAGTTTCATTTCGCGACTTACCTTGTTCCGCAGTTCGTGCACAATAGATTCTACATCACGACCTCTTACATTAAAACCCACCATGATACGGCGATGCCCGTTTTCCCGTTGGATCTGATTCGGTCCCTCAATTTCGCGGACGCCCGCCACGCGATAAAGAGGAATCTGTACGCCGCCCGGTGTTGATATCGGAAGATTCAGCACGTCATGAATGTCCTTGCGGCCTTCTGCTCCCACGCGAACCACGAGGTCGAAGCTCTTTTCGCCTTCGTACACCTTTCCAGCGGCAGCCACGGCAAAGGCGGCATTGATCGTTCGGTTAACCTCGTCAATGTTCAAACCATAACGGGCCATTTCGCTGCGATTGAATTCGATGACCACCTGCGGCATACCGACCACTTTTTCAACATAAAGATCGGCGGTGCCGGCTACCTTGCGAGCTATGCCTTCCAGCTGGTGCGCATAGGCAGCAAGTTGATCCAGGTCTTCACCGAATATTTTGCAAACAACGTCCTGCTTCGCCCCGGTCATCAACTCATTGAAGCGCATCTGGACGGGATACTGAAAACTGGTGGTTACGCCCGGCAACACCTCCTGCGCAGTAGCCGCCATTTTCTCGGCCATTTCCGGAAACGAACGGGCGCTGGTCCACGTTGATTTGTCTTTTAACAAAACAATCATGTCGCCGCCTTCGATCGGCATCGGATCGGTAGGGATCTCCGCAGTTCCAATGCGCGACACTACCTTCTCGACTTCAGGATATTTCTGTTGAAGAGCCGAAGAAATGCGTTCGATCGCATCGATCGTCGTACTCAGGTTCGTCCCCACCAACAAGCGTGTCTCCACGGCGAAGTCGCCCTCTTCCAGTTGTGGTATGAATTCTCCTCCCAATTGCATGAACATAACGACCGCGATGCCGAATAGGACCAGGGATGCGACGACGATTGATTTCTTCGCGCGCAACGCACCCACTAACAGCCGGCTGTAGCGGTTCTCCAGCCACCTCATCAAACGGTCGGAAAAAGTGGGCTTGTGACAGACCTTCTTGTCGATAAACAAACTGCTGATCATCGGAATGTAGGTGAGAGAAAGGATGAAAGCGCCAAGAATGGCAAAGGCAACGGTTTGTGCCATGGGTTTGAACATTTTCCCTTCAATTCCCGAAAGTGACAATATGGGCAGGTAAACGATGAGGATAATGATTTGCCCGAACACCGCTGCGTTCATCATGCGCGACCCGGAATCCACGACTTCTCCGTTCAGTTCTTGCTGGGTGATCCGCGACCGCGTGCCGTACCTCCCAGGCAGATGCAAATGGTGAAGAATGGCTTCAACGATGATGACCGCCCCGTCCACAATCAGTCCGAAGTCCAGCGCGCCCAAACTCATGAGATTTCCCGACACACCGAAGAGATTCATCATGGTAACAGCGAACAGCATCGAAAGAGGTATGACCGAGGCCACGATCAGGCCAGCCCGCACATTGCCCAGGAAAAGCACCAACACAAAAACGACGATCAAGGCGCCTTCCAGCAAATTGCGCACTACGGTGCCGATGGCATTGTTCACCATCTTAGTTCTATCTAGAAAGGGTTCAATGACAAGCCCCTCCGGTAACATTTGCTGGATCTCCGCGACGCGTGCCTTTACCCGTTGCACCACCTCGGAGGAGTTGCCGCCTTTGAGCATCATCACGATGCCACCCGTTACTTCCCCGATTCCCGCCATGTTCAGGGCGCCGAACCTTACCGCGGAGCCGAAACGAACATCAGCGATGTGGCGGATTAATACGGGAATACCGGACGCACTCGACTTTACGACGATGTTGTTAATGTCGTCTATCGACCCCGTTAGGCCGAGGCTTCTTATGTAAAGCACGGTATACCCCTTCTCAATGTATGCACCGCCAGTGTTCTGATTATTATGGCTCAGCGCTGTGAACACATCGTTAATAGTCAGGTTCATGGCCTTGAGCCTTGCCGGACTAACCGACACTTCGTATTGCTTTAACTTGCCGCCGAATGTAGATACATCGGCGACTCCCTTTGTGCCGAGTATCTGCCGGCGAACCAGCCAGTCCTGTATCGATCGCAAGTCGGTCAGCGAATACTTTTTTTCGTAGCCGGGTTTTGGTCGCAGGACGTACTGATAGATTTCGCCCAGGCCGGTCGTTACCGGCGCCAGCTCAGGAGTTTCTGCGTTCTCGTTAATTTCGATCATAGAAACCTTTTCCGACACCTGTTGCCGCGCCCAGTATACATCGGTGCCGTCTTCGAACACAACGGTCACCACAGACAGGCCAAAGCGCGACAGGCTACGGCTCTCCTTGATGTTTGGAATGTTACTTATCGCCAGTTCCAGGGGAAAGGTGATCAACCGCTCAACGTCTTCGGCGCCTAACGAAGGGGCGGACGTGATGATCTGCACCTGATCATTGGTGATGTCAGGCACGGCATCGATAGGCAGCTGTGTGAGCTGGTACGAACCATAGATGATCCAAAGGCCCATTAAAAACCCAATAAAAAGTTTATTCTGTACAGAAAAATGTATGACGCGTTGAAGCATGGCTGATGATGATAAAATGCAGGGGATACTATTGGTGCCGATTTCCCGGCCAATAGCGCATTAATAATTAGCCCGCAGAGGGCACGGCCAAACGTCAGGAACGGGGAGGTCGAAAGAGCAGGGAAGGGGCAGGATCGAAGTAAACCTGGGGACGATCTGTGTTAAAATCTTTCGTAACAGGCCAGTAAAGGTTGTGCGGCACAACCTTGTTGGAAAAAGTGTAAAGAAATGTCAGCGATTGATGTTCAAATTTCTTGAACGGCAATTGCATGTCCGTTTCGTTGTCCTGATCGTTCGCGTCGTCGCTCCAGTAATGCCACTCGAGAAATGTATAGAAGTCCACGCTGGGATCAATCTCGTTGTGCTCGGCAAAATGCGTGTACAAGACCGGTACCTTAATGAGCTGGTTCAGGGAGGTAGTCTCCCCGAGCACAAGCAGCATCAGTAAATAGGCCAGTACGCGTTTCATCAGGTCAAAGGTACAGGCCTGATGTGGTTGGATCAAGTGATTGATTTCGTTTTTAACCAGCCCCACCGAAATCGGTTTAAGACCGCTCTTCGGGGTGATCAACGGCGACTGTAATAAAAACTGCACGCAAAAATGGACAGATTCAGCAGCGCCGATGCGCTGTTTGAAATTATAATGATCCAGTCTTCGTGCAGTAACCCGTACCAGATCCAGAGACCCACACCACCTAACAATATCAGCAACATCACGAATGAAATGTCCTGTTCCTTTTTCTCCCTAATGATCTTGATCAACTGGGGCAGGAGGGATGCCCCCGTAAGCACGCTCGCGGTAATACCGACGATAGTAGAAAGCTCCATCCGTGACCGGTTTAGATAATGATCTTTTTATAAACCGTGCGGAGCAACGATCGTGCGATGATTTGGCTCCAGCCGTTACGTTGAAGTTTGTCCAGGGATACGTTCCTGGTCGGATGGAGTTGGTAAGCATAGATGGAAAACAGTTCACAGGATTTCGTTCTGGTGTGGATAAAAGCCTACACAATTGGTATTGCTACGGCCAATTAAGATGCATAGAATCGGCATAGTATTTTCAGGAGAATTTGTGAACCAATCAATAAGCACTATGAGCAAGACCATGAAAAAACAACCCGCCAGGAAGTCATCCCCCCGGAAGACGGCCGCCAAGACGATGATGAGTAATGCTGATGCAAAGTCACTTCTGCACGACTTTTTCGTGGATGAATTGAAGGATATCTACTGGGCCGAAAAGCATCTCACCAAGGCGCTCCCTAAGATGGCGAAGGCTGCGACCTCGGAAGAACTGCGTCAGGCTTTTGAAAATCATCTCACGCAAACCGAAGAACACGTCAGCAGGCTGGAGCAGGTGTTTGAAATGCTGGGCATGAAGCCTCAGGCCAAAAAATGCGACGCCATGGAGGGACTTGTTGAAGAAGGCAAGAGCATTATCGAAGACACTGAACAAGGCACAGCGACGCGGGACGTAGGATTGATCCTGGCGGCGCAAAAGGTAGAGCACTACGAGATTGCGACCTACGGCGGACTTGCACAGCTTGCCAAAACGCTTGGCCTGATGGATATCAAGGAAATTCTCGGCCAGACATTGGCTGAGGAGAAGGAAGCAGACGAACTTCTGACGGAAATCGCCGAAAATAATATTAATACAGAGGCGGCGGGTGAGGACGAATAGCCTGACCGTGTAGTAAGTCGCCGATTTAGCCACGAGGTCATCTTGCCCCACCACGCATCTTGCCTAAGAATCGGATTGCTTGAGCAATCCGATTTTTTTTGGAAAGGCCTTTCAAAGCTTGAATAAGCTTTCAGTGACGAATGCTCTCAGGGTTTACCCGGACTGGTTCCAATCGCACCGATGTGTTCGCTACCTTTGCGACAATTTTTCGGTGTCGCGCTATCGTGAATTACGTCAGCCCGTTGGCTTTGCTCTTCGCGCACACCACCTCATCATGAAACAGAAGTTAAAACAGTCGCTGCGATTGGCTCGCGTGGTCATATACAAGGAAACTCTCGTTGATTTCAACGAGCACCTATGGACGTTTCTCGGAGCGTTTGTGGGCATTGGATCAATTGGTCTTATACAGAGCTATTACCTGTCTGAAAGCGACAATTTGTTTCTCGTAGGTTCGTTTGGCGCCACCTCGGTGCTGGTATACGGAGTGATCAACAGCCCGTTGGCACAACCGCGAAATGTTTTCGGCGGGCACGTCGTTAGTGCTATAGTAGGAACGACCATAAGTCAGTTTATTCCAACCGTATGGCTAGCTGCGGCAATTGCCGTGGCCTTGTCGATCGTAGGCATGCAAATTACTAAAACACTGCATCCGCCGGGCGGAGCGACGGCCTTGATTGCTGTGATCGGGTCAGAAAAGATCAAAAGTCTCGGATTCTTCTACGTACTCAGTCCGATTGCCAGCGGCGTCGTAATTTTGTTGATTGTCGCGATGGTCTTCAACAACATCACGGCCTCACGACGATATCCAATCAACAAGCACTGGTATAAGGTGTGGCGTCGCCGTTATCTCAAAAAGCCCCGGCATCATTAGGGCTCTATAGTCGTCCCTCCAAATGTCCACGTTATTGGAAGTGGACTCGTTACTGAACGCAGGCGAGCACCGCTGTCCGGCATCGGTCAATTCAGCGAGAAACTAATGATACGCCATTGCCAGACGGATCGAGGTGGGTTTTTCTAAAAAGGGCCAAATGGCTGTCCCAGGTGGCCATTCTTTTCTGCCGAGGCAATTCAATGCACGTAACAAGGGCCCGGCACATCGTTTGTCATCGTTTCGCAAAACACTGCTAAACTTGCTGTTGAATTACATCAAAGTGACCTGCCGAAACCTCCTGCGCAACAGCCGGTTTGCCGCGATTAACATAATCGGCCTTGCCCTGGGCCTGGCCGTCGCGATGATTATTTATCTCTATGTCAAAACGGAGACATCGTACGATCGCTTTCACACAGACGCGTCCTCTATTTATCGCGTTCTGCGCCAGTCACAACTTTCCGGCATGCCCTATAATATTGGCGTCACTTCCGCACCTTTCGCCGATGCCCTGAGTGAGGACTTTGCTGGCAGGATACAGGACGTTTGCCGGGCCCTTCCCTTTCGCGGTCTTGTCCGCTATGCAGACCAATCATTGATGGAGGATCGCCTGCTGATTGCCGATAGCGGTTTTTTCACTTTTTTCTCCTATCCCTTGGTAAAGGGCACGCCCAATGAGGTGCTGTCGGGTGCTCATAGTATGGTCGTCTCAGAATCCTTCGCGAAGAAATACTTCGGCGACCGGGATCCGATCGGTATGAACCTGCGTGTAGACGATACGTATGACATGCATATCACCGGTGTAATGGCTACGTCACCCAATACACATCTTCAGTTTGATGCAGTGATACCTTACGCAGTGATTGCGCATGAAGACTGGACCAGGGACTGGTGGAGCAATTCATTCTACACCTATGTAAAAGTGCCGGACCAGGCTCATGCTGCACAGCTTGATGCGTCATTTCCACAATTCATGGACAAGTATTTTGGAAAAGACTTCGCGCGCGTCGGTAACCGGACCAACCTGAAACTCGAGCCCTTGCGGGACATCTACTTCAATTTTGATACACGCTACGAACAAAACGTTTCACACGGTGATCGGAAATATATGGTGATCTTTGGTAGCATTGGACTGCTGGTTCTCTTGCTGGCGGCGATCAACTACATCAATCTGGCAACCGCGCAGGCGTCGGCCAGAACTAAAGAGGTTGGTGTGCGCAAGACATTTGGATCCAGTCGCCAGCATGTTGCCGTACAGTTTCTATCAGAATCATTCGTTCTGTGCTGTTTCTCGCTTGCCTTAGCCACGTTGGTAACCTGTACGGCAATTCCGGTTCTCAATGACGCATTCGGTATGAACCTTCCGCCCTTGTTTTCCGATTCATCGATCGGAATTTCCATGGTGGCCATGCTGTGTTCGCTGACGCTGCTGGCAGGCGCCTATCCAGCCTTTCTGTTAAGCTCGTTCAGGCCAGCCACCGCATTTAGAATAGAAGTCACGGGGATGCGTTACCTGTTGGTGCGTAAGGCATTGGTGGTGTTTCAATTTTCAATTTCGGTTTGTATGATCGTAGGCACACTATTTATTGGCAAGCAGCTGCGTTTCATGCAACAAAAAGACCTTGGCTTTAAGGTGGGACGGTTGGCGGTGATTTCATTAAACAATGAAGAGATCAGGAAGCACCGTGAATCTTTCCGTCACAGATTGGTCGGATCTGCCGGCCTGACTCACGCTTCATTTACTTCCGGTCATCCAGGAGGATTTTATGATGCCACGACGGTAAACTTTCAGGGCATTGACGAAGCAGTTCGTATGCGTACGCTTGAAACAGACTACGCCTTTCTTGAAACTATGGGGTTGGAGATGGCTGCCGGAAGATACTTCTCGGCCCAGGATCCTTCCGATAGTATCCACAGTGTTGTGCTGAACGAAACAGCGGTGAGACAACTGGGAATGACACCGGAACAGATCATCGGACGACGTGCCATTCGCGCGCAGTTTGACAGCACGTACAAGGAGGTTATCGGTGTGGTCAAGGACTACCATTTTACATCTTTAAAGGAACGGATCGAGCCCCTGATCATTTCCTGTAGCACCCGGGCGGGAAATTTGGTCGTACGATTGTCGGATGCCGATATGACCAGCGTGGTGAAAGATGTTGAAGCTGCCTGGAACTACTATAATACGGGTTATCCGCTGGAGTTTCGTTTCATCGACGACGTTATTAACCGGCTATACCGGGGAGAGTCTGTGCAAGGTCGTGTGTTCGCGTTGTTTGCAGCTTTGTCGTTGGCAATAGCTTGTATGGGAATCTATGGACTGGCGGCGTACATGGCTGCTAAAAGAACGAAGGAAATTGGCATTCGAAAGGTATTGGGTGCTTCGCAGGTACAGGTGTCCTGGTTGCTTATCCAGGAGATCTTGCAGCTAGTAGCCATAGCGTTGGTGCTGAGTCTGCCGGTCAGCTACCTGTTGCTAAAGGCGTGGTCAGAAACCTTTGTATATGTAGTCGCGCTCAGTCCCATGATATTTATTGCAGGCGCGGGCATCCTGTTGGCGTTCGCTTTGGCTATTGTGGGTGCTAAGGCAGGTCATGTAGCATCGCGCAACCCCGTGCTTGCTTTGAAAAATGAATGATCTTTCAGTTTTGACGGTCCACTCCCATGCCGGATAGGTTAGATATCCGATAAAATTCGCCGGTTCATCATACTTCGGCATTGCCCTGATAAGAAGTTTTTTATCTTGCACGAGGTAGCTTTCCCCGACGCGGTACCCCCGGATCGCTCCCGAAGTACAGGCAAACTGCACGAAAATCAAATGGCCACCAGACGAAAATTTCTTCGCGATTCAGCCGCGGCGGCGGCAGCGCTAACAACCGCCTCAGCGTTCGTGCCAGTCAAAGCACTGGCGGCTTCTTCACGAGGTTTCAACATCAAACACAACGACATGCAACCAGAAGACACCCTCATCGGCCACGGCGGTTTTCGCTACAAGGTCGACAAAGGATGGGCGAAGCTCAGCGTTACCTCCAATCCCTTGTTGAACTGCCACGAAATGGTGCAGGATCGAAAGGGCCGGCTAATCATGCTGGGGGACTGCACCCGCAACAACATCCTCATTTTCGACAAGTCGGGCAAGTTGCTTGACTATTGGGGCAGTGCCTTTCCCGGAGGACATGGGTTGTCGATTTCGCACGAAGGGGAAGAGGATTTTCTATACATAACCGACTGCGGATATTTTCAGGACCGTACGGGGAACTGGGGCAGTCAGGCAGGCCAGGTAGTGAAGACGACGCTCGATGGCAGGCTTGTTTTCGCCATCGGCCATCCGAAGACAATCGGCATATATAAAGAC
>DATHKA010000242.1:0-8734 GCA_035489615.1 Chryseolinea sp. | reverse complement strand
CAGGTGAAGACAAACCGGTACAATGGATCGCACCGGACTTCTCACGCGACAGTTCGCCCCGTTGGTCGCGCGACGGGCAGCGAATTGTATTTGTCAGAACGCCTGGCGCTGGCGGCGCTCCTGACTCCCTGTTGCAACGGCGCCACAACCCCTGGGCTATCTGGATTTCCGACCTTGCTACAGGCTCATCGAAAAAGATCTGGGAGGCCCCTAAAACCCTGCCCGGTTCATTTCCTTCGACGCACGGTGGCACCAACTTGCATTGGGCAGCGGGTGATCGCATCGCATTCCTGTCTTATGAAGATGGCTGGCAACATCTCTATTCGATTCCCGCCTCGGGCGGCAAAGCGCTCCTGCTCACGCCGGGCGACTTCATGGCCGAGCATATCCGATTGACATCCGATGGAAACTGGCTTGTATTCAGCGCCAATACCGGGCCCGATGCGCTCGATGGTGACCGGCGACACGTGGTTCGCGTGCGGGTAGACAAACCGTTGCCTGAAGTGCTTACGCCTGGTGCCGGCCTTGAATGGACTCCCGTGGTCACGGGCGATGGCAAGACGCTGGCCCTCCTCAGTGCCACCGCACAACGGCCTCCCCTGCCCGCAGTCCTGGCACTTGGGTCGGGAAAAAAGGTGATCAAACTCCTGGGTGAGTCGCGTATACCCCCAACGTTTCCTCAGAAACTGGTAACTCCCCGAAAGATAACGTTCAAAGCATCGGACGGGATTACGGTTCATGCCGACCTGTTCGAACCTGCGTCGGTCAAGGGAAAACAACCGGCCATTGTTTATGTGCACGGCGGTCCGCCGCGTCAAATGTTATTAGGATGGCACTACGCTGACTATTATACAAATGCGTATTCCCTCAATCAATATCTCTGCAGTCTGGGATTCACGGTGCTTGCCGTGAATTATCGTCTGGGAATCGGCTATGGTCACGCGTTTCACCAGCCGGCTAACGCAGGGATGTACGGAGCATCCGAATACCCCGACGTCAAGGCTGCCGGCGAATGGCTGGCTGCACAGCCGACGGTTGATGCCTCACGCATCGGTATCTATGGCGGATCATACGGCGGCTTTCTTACAGCATTAGCCCTGGCACGCGACTCAAAGCTCTTCGCTGTCGGTGTGGATATCCACGGCGTACACGACTTCGTGACTGCGCGTGGAACTACCTTCGGAAATGAATCCGCTAAATTCGAGAAGACGCCTGATCTGGAGAAAGCCATCGAGGTTGCGTGGAAATCTTCGCCCGTTGCCTATGTCGATACCTGGACCTCTCCGGTGCTGATCATTCACGCCGATGATGACCGCAACGTGCGATTCAACCAAAGTACCGACCTCGTAAGACGGCTAAGCAAAAAAGGCGTAGACATAGAAACGATGGTGGTCGTAGATGACACGCATCATTGGATGAAGCACACCAATGAATTGAAAGTGGATGGAGCGATCGCGGACTACTTCGTGAAGAAGCTGCTGGTGAAATAGACCCTTCCATCAGGGTTGCTCCTGCATCCAATCGCACAATTGAAGTCACGGTAACAACAGCCTGTTTACGACGTTGACTGTCAGTTGTTGTACCCGCTAAATTTCTTTATTTCAACCAGGCGCTTGTACAAATGCGGATGCGTGAGAAACTTTTCGCTAAACCACGTCCAGAAGCCTTCGTTTTCGACGGAATTCTCAATATGCAACGCAATGTTAAATTTCTCATACACCTCTTTGCCTGTAGTCATGATCAGAATTCCTTCAGCCGAACCCTGCGGCGAAAATTGAAAGCCTACCCTGTCGCACGTATATTCGCAACCGCGGGAGTAAGCCAGGCCTAAAAAGGGAATCAGTCGTGATGGCAACAAGTACTTCTCTTTCAGCAGATGTTTCTGCTTTATGTGGCATAGCTCGTGCGCAGTAACGTACTTAAGCACGTCGTAATTACCTTTCAGGGCGGTTTCTATAACCTCCGAATAAATCATTAGAATATGCGACCTCGAGAACCTGGTCACGAAGGCATTGAAGTGTCCGGATGTGATATATATTTCAGGTAAGGCCACTTCCAACCGATTGGCCTGTTGTTCGATGATCTCGTATACCTCGGGAAATTGTTCCTTAGTGATGCGTACAGAATTACCCCGAATCAATCCGACAAAAAAACCATGCATGATTTTACTTAGCAGTAGTGCCACCAATATCAAGGGTAGAAACATCAAAAGGGCAAACAGCATTGATTTGTCAATCGCGATGCCATATCCGAGCAACCCGGCTATCGCTAAATAAATAATGACGCTCACAACCAGTTTAATATTAAAGTACGTCAGCTCCTTCGGATGGGGTTGGATCGCGAGCGGCGTCATCTCGTTGTCGTAGTTGTTAGCCTTTGTCTCCACGAACTTGTGATTTTTTGCACGATCAGACTGGCGTGTCCGGTCCTGTTTCAGCGTATCCACATCTTCGGTCTGAAAGTAATTTGCAGTCAGGTATCGCAGGAACTCCACGCGTTGAACGTCCGTAAGCTGCAGAACATCATGGACGCTGTCCATTGAAATAGTATAGCCATTCTGTAAGTCATCTGATGACCTGGCAACACTCACAGAGCCGAAAGTTGTCGTGGACTGCATCGCCTTGAATAAATCGTAATGGCTGTCAAAACCCTGATTGTCGAAGCTATACAATAGCCACTTCTTGTAATCGCTGAGTACTTGTCCGTTCATATGAATAGTTGATTTGCATCAAGGCCAGGATGTTATAGTCAGAAGTACTATAAGGCAACGTTTTAATACACTTGGGGTTGTCGGACCGAACTGATCGGCATCCTTAAGATAGCGGACAGAACGGACATAACAAACAGTTCCCGGGACGTAGTGATCGAAACCGAAGCTAGAGTGCAACGGAAATCGTCACAAGTCATAGACGGCATCGACTATGCTAGCTCCTGGCAACTCCATACGTTGCTGGTTGCGCCAAGGTACTGCGCTATTGAACTTGATTACCACCTATCCAGACCCAATAGCTTTCGTCCCAAAGATGAGAGATCAACGGTATTATATTTAGTCCGCTCCCAATTTCTTGGGTCGCCAGGAAAGGCAAAGCCTTCCGGAGCACGTCTTTCTTTCCAGGAAGATATCCGCCAGTTCAAGAGTTCCTCATTATCCAAAAGTTGCCCCACCGGTCACGCTGCCTTAGTAGCGTGATTTAATGGGAGGCGAAGAACCAGGTAAGCCACCGGATCGGAAAGAGAAGACACGAGTGTCCGCAAGAGACTACAAAGGGATAGGGGTTGTCGGTACTTCACTTTTGGGTGAACCCAGCCAAACCATGAACAGCTTATATCCGATGGTGAGAACAACAGCACCCAAAAACAATCCGAGAAAGCCACTGGTAATAAACCCACCGATGGCACCCAGGAAAACGACCAGCATGGGAGCCGGTGCGCCACGTCCCAACAAAAGCGGTTTTAAAATATTATCTGAGACAAGAGTGATCACCAGCCATACGGCGAGCAGGGTGGCCGTGAGGGTATCTGCAGCCGAAAACATATAAATCATAACGGGTATGGCAACTGGCCCCGCGCCAACCTGGATAATCGCAAAAAACAGGCACGCTACGGTCCATACTCCGGCATAGGGAACACCGGCAATAAAAAAACCAAGTCCTGCCATGATCGCTTGTATCACGGCCACACCTAAAATACCTTTCACAACGCTGCGAATAGTGGTCACCGTGGTGGCAGCAAAGTGCTCGCCATTTTTTCCAACCAATCGGATGAACACATTGGTAACCGCGCCCGCTACTGACGTAGAGTAGGCCAGGAACACACCGGCGATAATAATGGACACGACGAATTGAAGGATACCCTTACCGATACCTGCTACGGCCGAGAGAAACCAGGCACCGGCAGCCTTAAATTGACTGGAATAGGTCATCGCGGCGGCTTTCAAGTTTTCGGATGCAAGTGTCCAGAAATCCAGAATCGGTTTGGCCACCGCAGGCCAGTGCGCAGCACGATCCCCTGGCGGAGGTATTACCAGTTGTCCCTGTTTGTTAAGTTCTCGCAAGTGGCTAACCTCTCCAAACACTGAGTCAGTCAATAGCCAACTCGGCACGATGAGTATACTCAACAGGAGAACCGTCAATACAACCGCTGCTAAGGTTGTACGGTTATTGCCAAATATCTTTATGAAAAGAGTGTACATCGGGTAGATGGCTACGGCGATTACAGCAGCCCAAATCAAAATTAAGACGAAAGGTCTCAAGATATTGAAACACCATCCAATCAATAGGAACAGCGCAGCAAGCCGAACAATAGTGTCGACTAGTTTTTCGAAGGTGAAGTCAGGTGGGTTATGAGAGCTCTTTAGTTCCATATACTGATTATTATAGGCTTTCGGTTAAACACTCCACGAGCAAATATTTTCTCAACGTTCGTGTCATCTGCGGTGATTGCGCTGCTTAATAGTTTCTATATTTCTACCATCTTGGTGAAGCTACCCGAATCGAAAATGATGTAGACAAGTGGAGAAATACGGGTTTCACACAGAGTCTTATGCGTAGAGGTGAATGCCTAATGTAATGATTTTCATCGTAAGTCATGAAGGCTGTGGCAATTAATCAAGTTCAGCTAGTCATCAAACAGCAATGTTCTGTCTGATTAAATTCAACGTTGCCACCGACGCCATCCGGATATTCAATGTCCGATCAGTACTCAATTGGAGCTTTCTCGTCACCACCCTCGCCCTGTCCGAAAAGGCAATCCACACCGTACCCACCGGCTTCTCCGGCGTCGCCCCGCCCGGGCCGGCAATGCCACTGGTCGCCACACCAATGGACGTATTGAATCGTGAACGCACAAGATTCGCCATTTCTATGATCGTCTCTTCGCTCACGGCACCAAACTTCTCAAGTGTCTCCGGACGAACACCCAGTTCACGCATCTTGATATCGTACGCGTATGGTATGATACTGCCCAGGAAATAGGCCGAGCTTCCCGGTACACTGGTGATCATGTGCGACAGATATCCGCCCGTACAACTTTCCGCGACAGAAATTGTGTAACCTTTCTCTGTCAACATGCGGCCGATGACAACTTCTATCGGATCATCGCCATAGCCATAAATGAACTGTCCCACGCGCGTGCGCAGCACTGTCGTCAGCGCTTCCGTTTCCGACTTCAATTCTTCCAGTGAGTTTCCTAAACCGGTAAGCCGCAGTTTCACCTCTCCCAAACTTGGCAGGTACGCCAGTTTGATGTGCGACGGCAGGCTATCCTCCCAGTCCTTGATCTTCTCGGCAAGAAACGACTCCCCGATTCCGATCGTGCGAATCACCTTGTGATGAATCACCGGTGTGGTAAACGTCTCCTTTAACTTCGGAATGACCAGGTCCGTCATCATCCGTTTCATCTCGTGCGGTACTCCAGGCATCGACATGAACACCTTGCCGTTGCGCTCGAACCACATCCCTGGCGCGGTGCCGATGGCGTTAGTGATCTTCTGGCAACACACCGGTAAGGCGGCCTGCTGCCGGTTAACTTCCGTCAACTCCCTGCCGCGGCTCTTGAAAAAAACAGTTACTTCCGCCAAGGCCTCCTCGTGGATGGCCAGCGCGCAATTAAAGTATCGCGCCAGGCATGGCTTGGTGAGGTCATCATTGGTAGGCCCTAGTCCCCCCGTTATCAGGACAATGTCAACCCTGGATTCGGCCTCTGCGAATGCCGTAACGATTTCAGACTCTATGTCACCGACCGTCGTCTTGCGCACTACCTTGATGCCCGCCTCGCTGAGCGCGGCTCCCATCCATTGAGAATTTGTGTCTACTATTTGTCCGTAAAGAAGCTCATCGCCGATGGTGAGCAGTTCTGCAGTTATCGTCCTCATGAAAAAATTTATACCCTGATCCAACATTTATGGACGAACCCTCGTCTTCCCCTTTGGCAGACGAGCCGGGCCATAAACGGGACTCACGACTTCAAAAGTAATCAGTTGTAAAGACTTTTCGGCCCATTTCTGATAGTAGAGCATTTCGGCCTGAGATTCCCCGGCCAGGAATAGCCTGGCCTGTAAGGGAGTCCCTGTTGAACGAATAGAAGGCGTCTATCACGGCATTACCAATGTCAATATTGCTAACCGTTGAGGTGTCTTGAGTTGGCGTCTTGCAGCCCACCGGCAAACCAAGATGACAACAGCAAATCTTTTATTCACAATAATAATGTCTCCATTTTAGAATGTCCTCCGTTACAGGTTGTTAATCTCGAGCAGACAAAGAATATTATTCCCGGTTGCTCATTATCAATTCCGACCAGATGCTAAGTCTTGCAGGCAATTCGTTACCTGATCACAATATCAAACTTTTCTCTCAAATGCTTTCTCAAATTACCGTCCCCTTGAATTGGCGTCTCTACTCTAAAATCACCGCTCTTTTCAACAAGCTTGTTATTGAAAATCGTCACACGACCAGTGCTTGTCGGCCTGGTACAAATTGCATTCTTAACAAAATAAGAATTGAGATTCGTTTGCTTGTCCAGGCAAATAATATTAAAATCCTCAGCCTTAACCATGTCCAGACTGAACGTATACCGTTTCGAATAATTCACTCCGTCGGGTGACATTGAAATCAAGTACTCGTGTTCATTCCATTTGTCAATTCGAAAGTAATTTCTTCCATCCCATTGCGCGCCACTTTTAATCTCAATGGGCGTGACAAACAAGTCTCCGTAGCCCACGTCAACCAGAAATTCCCTTTCCGTCCTGACATACACAGACATGTGATCAAATTCCGGTCCGCGAACACCTTGCTCATTGAAAATGCGGGAAGCTATGATGCGGCTTGAAAACCCCATCTCCCTCAGAAGCCAGTTAAATAACAAATTCAATTCATAGCAAAATCCACCACGTGCGTCGTTGATTACCTTTTGATAGACTCTCCCAACGTCCAGATCGAACATCGTCTTGTAGTAAACGTCCAAATTTTCAAACGGAATCTGGAAGACATGCCTCTTATGCAGACTTGTCAACACATCATCTGTAACGTCAATGACGTCATGATATCCAATTCGTTCAAGATACTTTAGTTTGTCCACAAGTAATGATCGCCATGGTTGTGCATTATGTATGCGGCGTAGAATTCACACTTTAAATCAATTTACAAATTTTATGCCTTATGCATCGTGTTATGCGGTGGCCGCCTGCGATATCCACGATCGGTCGCAACAGCCGGGCCGATAAAATACTGATGGCATTCGCATATTACCTTCCGCTTTGCGCATGTGTGACGAATGCGGTACATTTAATATTAACGATGGCATTCTCCGCTCAGGACTGGCAACGCAAGATCTACCTTGACGGCCTCGCCGGGATACACCCGGCTATTCCCGCTGACCACGCTTCACTAGAAACGGCAGCACGCTCGCGGATGTCGCCGAACACCACAGCCTATGTTGCCGGCGGCGCTGGTGCCGAGGCAACTGTAGCATCGAACCGGGCAGCTTTCGATGCGGTGCGCATAGTACCACGTGTACTTCGCGATGTCTCTTCGCGTTCAACGGCCGTACACCTTTTTAATCAGCCGCTACCAGCACCGCTCCTGCTAGCTCCCATCGGCGTGCTCGAACTCGTCCACGCGCAAGCCGATCTTGCTGTCGCGCGTGCGGCCCGAACGTTGCAAATCCCCATGATATTCTCCAACCAGGCTTCCGTACCCATGGAAATATGCGCACAGGAAATGGGTGACGCCTCACGCTGGTTTCAACTCTACTGGAGCAAGTCCCGCGACCTTGTCGCCAGCCTCTTATCACGCGCCGAAGCCTGCGGTTGCGCCGCCATCGTCGTTACCCTCGACACCACGCTGCTCGGCTGGCGCCCCCGCGATCTGAACTATGGCTATCTCCCGTTTCTCGAAGGCAAGGGCATTGCCCAATACACCTCTGATCCCGTGTTCCTGCGCATGCTCACGCAGCCCGACAATGACCCGCCGCCTCCGCGCACCGTAAGTCTCGCTTCCGTGCAGGCACTGATCAGCATGGTGAACCGGTTTCCTGGCCGCGGTTTCCTCAGCAAGCTGCGCTCAGGCCTGCCGTTGAAAGCGGTAAGAAAATTCATCACTACGTATTCTAATCCCGCCACGACCTGGGATGATCTCTCCTTCCTGCGCGAACACACCAAACTCAGGATCCTGCTCAAAGGCGTGCTGCATCCCGACGACGCACGTAAAGCCATCAACCACGGTGTGGATGGCATCATCGTTTCCAATCACGGCGGCCGGCAAGTAGACGGTGCTATCGCATCACTGGATGCCCTCCCCGGCGTGGCAGAGGCGGTGAACAACCAAATTCCCCTGTTGATCGACAGCGGAATCAGAAGCGGTTCCGATATCTTTAAGGCCATTGCGCTGGGCGCAAAAGCCGTTTGCATTGGTCGTCCTTATGTCTACGGCCTCGCCATCGCTGGACAACAAGGCGTGGAAGATGTAATCCGTCACCTGGTTGCTGAATTTGAACTCACGATGGGTCTGGCCGGGTGCAAAAGCGTGAACGAAATCAACCGCGAAATGCTCCATCGTTAAATTGGTTTGAAATTTGGTATAACCCTCGACGTGAAGCGGCCTGATACGCGTGCTGCGCCCGCAATGATGTGTGGATAGATCCGTTAGCAATAACTGGATCATTAATACAAATTGAGGAGCGCAACAGTTTGATAATTGCACCAGTTCGTTCCAGGTAGTCAATAAGTGAAAAGATTGCA
>DATHKA010000241.1:0-7074 GCA_035489615.1 Chryseolinea sp. | reverse complement strand
CCTTGTTGATATCGCCTACCGTTACGCCCAGCCCGAAGGCAATAACGCTTCCAAAAATTCCTGCCTCTTCACTTACGTCTACAAAGTGATTACCATCGTTGCGCAGTAATTTATGACCACCCAGCGGATCTCGGTTTGGTCGTTCGTTCTTGCGCAGATTAAAACTGCCAATGGCCTGGTAGGAATTGTTGAGTATATACAGGTCGAGGTCACCATCGCGATCATAATCGAAGAACGCGGCATGTGTGGTGTAGCCGCGATCGGCAATGCCATATTCTTCAGCCCTTTCCTTAAAGGTGAGGTCTCCGTTGTTGATGAATAATTCATTCTGCTTATTGTCACCTTTTACATCGCCCGAGTTGCACAGGTAAATATCGAGCCATCCGTCTCCATTTACATCAGCCATGCTCACACCCGTCGACCAGGCCTTGGTGCCCGCAACGCCTGCCCTATCCGTAATATCCTCAAATTGAAAGTTACCCTTGTTCAGGTAAAGTCGGTTGGGCGCCATGTTGGCACTGAGGTAGATGTCGATGAGCCCATCGTTATTAACATCGCCCAGGGCGACGCCCCCGCCGTTGTAATAGTTTCGGTAGGTGTAAATATTAAAGTCGTTGTCGAAGGTCAGCTTGTTCACAAAGTCAATACCGCTTTGCTTGCTCACCTCGACGAAAAGCGTTTTGGGAGTGGGGCCGTTCTTGTCCACGCAGGCGGCGAGCGTCAGGCCGGCCAACAGCACGATGCCGACGGTGCGAAAACCTTGGTTTCCAATTCTCATTCGAACCTTCCCCCCGATTCCGCCACCGGCGAAAACGCTCCAGGACCTTCAGTCGACCCGGATGTCTTCGGAAATAAAAATTGTGTCCTCCACATCATAGCTAAAGTAGAAAGGCGGCGGCGTTACCATCCAATTAGGTGGTAATATAGTTTACCGCTTACCGGATGATCAAGTTATCCTATGTGAACGCGCACTTTTGTTCAAGCGTGTCAGGAAAACACTTAAATCGGTGGTCGAACGCCGGTTTACAGGTCATCCGATGGCCATTTTCGCGGTCGAGGGCACCTGAACTATGAAACAAAAGTTCTAAAATATTGCCTACCTCCGGGTTTTTGTCGATTTTCCGCACACGTTTGAAATAAACACCCGCCTTAAATCTATAACGATTGCAGGGGGTACAAAAAATTTTGCGCAACTAATTGCGGTTCTACCGCAAGACTTTCTAATCTTGCAACTATGAAGTATAACCAAGTAACGATCAAGGACATTGCCCGCGAACTGGGCATCTCCCCCTCCACTGTCTCTCGGGCGTTAAAGGATCACCCCGACATCAGTCCACAGACGAAGAAGGCCGTGAATGAACTTGCTGAAAAACTGAACTATCAGCCAAATATCGTCGCGTTGAGCCTGAGACAGTCAAAGACCAATACCCTGGGGGTTATTATTCCGGAGTTGGTTCACTTCTTCTTTTCAACCGTCATTTCCGGTATTGAAGACGTTGCGTACAGTGCGGGATACAATGTCATTATCACCCAATCGAATGAATCGCTCCAGCGTGAGAAGACCGACATAAAGGCGCTCTTCAACAGCCGCGTGGATGGTATGCTTATTTCTATCTCCCGCGAAACGAATTCGTTCGATCACATTGAAAGTATACTCGCCAAAGGCGTTCCGATGGTGTTCTTCGATCGCGTTTATGAGAACGCAAATTCGAGCACCGTCATTGTTGACGATCTTAGCGGCGCCAAAGAGGCCACGCAACATCTCATCAGCCAGGGATGCAAGCGCATCGCTCACCTCGAGGGTCCTCCTAACCTGGGAATCACCAAGCAGCGTCTTGAAGGCTATGTGCAAGCGTTGAACGAAGCGGGTATACCTGTGGAAAAGGAATTGATCGTGTCTTGTCCGCAAGGTTCTATCGAAGAAGGCAAGGCCGCAACGGAGCAGCTATTGAATCTCCCCAATCGCCCGGATGCCATCTTCGCTACCAACGACCCCGCTGCCATGGGAGCCATGCAGGCAATCAAAGCAGCAGGCCTGAAGATTCCCAACGACGTTGCCGTAGTTGGCTTTAGTAACTGGATATTCAGCGGACTGCTTGATCCTTCCCTGACATCAGTTGACCAACCAGGATTTGAAATGGGTCAGGAGGCTGCCAAGCTGCTGATTCGTCAGATCGAGGTGAAGTCGAAGGACAACGAAGAGCCGATTCCAGAGACAAAAATTCTGAAAACAAAGCTGATCGTACGCGACTCTTCTCTGAAAAAGGGAAAATAGCTACGTGAACTCCGGTTAACTCCAGGAGGGTATTATATTACTGCACACAAAATAGAAATGCGTAGCCCTTTGTCGAGCTACGCATTTTTATTTTCACGAATCTTCCCGTGGAAATCGATTCCGATCTGCCCGCGTCCGTGATGGTACGTCAAGGTTTCTTTATCTTTGGATGCAACCATCAACCCTCCTCGTCGCATGCATCGCTCCCTTACAACGCCGCAGATTGTCAGCCTGGGAAAACTTCATTCATGGGCCCTGTTCAGTTCGGGATTTACGGGCGAAACTTCCCACGGCAACTTTCGCGTTCAGGTCTTTAATGCCCACTCGGTTCGCATCACGATTACCCTCGCCCCGACGTTCGAAGACTTCTCGTATGCCGTAGTGTCGACCCCCGAACCAACAGAGTTTCATATTGCCGAGGAACACGATCACCTGGTGGTGAAGACGACGGCCCTTACAGTCATCATTCGAAAAGATCCGGTTCGTTTCATTTTCCTGAGCGCCGATGGACGCGTGATTAACGAAGACGACGGAGCCTTTGGCACCTGCTGGAATGGCGAGCAGGTAACGACTTATAAGAAACTCCAGGACGGTGAGCGCTTTATCGGGCTGGGTGAGAAAACCGGGCCCCTCGATCGCCGCGGTGCCGGATATACGAACTGGAACACCGATTCATTTGCGTTTGGTACGGGGCAGGATCCATTGTACTGCGCCATCCCGTTTTACATGGGCATTCATCATGACCTGGTGTATGGAATTTTCTTCGACAACACCCACAAGTCGTTCTTTAATTTCGGCGCATCCAACAATCGCTTTTCGAGTTTTGCCGCCGATGCCGGCGAAATGGATTACTATTTCCTGTACGCCCATTCGGTGCCCGAGGTCATCCGCCATTATACCCGTCTCACGGGCCGGATAGAAATGCCGCCGCGATGGAGCATTGGCTACCAGCAATGCCGATACAGTTATTACCCCGATAAAGAAGTGCTCACACTGGCGCGCACGTTTCGCGACAAGGAGATCCCGGCTGATGTAATTGTACTGGACATCCACTACATGGACGATTATAAGATCTTCACCTGGAGTCCCCGGGACTTTCCTGCGCCGAAACAAATGCTGCAGGAATTAAAAGACATGGGTTTCCAGGTTGTGATCATGTGTGACCCTGGCATCAAGGTCGAACAAGGATACCGGGCATACGATGAGGGAATTAAAGCTGAAGCATTCATGATGTATCCTGACGGCACACCCTATGCGGGTCAGGTTTGGCCGGGCTGGTGTCATTTTCCCGATTTCACACGACCCGAGACCCGACAATGGTGGCAGGACCAATTCGCGGAGACCATTGACCTTGGGATTGAGGGTTTCTGGAATGACATGAATGAAATTGCCACGTGGGGTCAAATGGTGCCCGAAAACATCGAAATGAGCTTTGAAGGCAACGGTGCCACTATGCGCCGTGGCAGGAACGTGTATGGCTTCCAGATGGCCCGCAGTACCTACGAAGGCACGAAAGCCTTGTTGAAAGGCAAACGCCCCTTCAACCTTACGCGCTCGGGCTACGCAGGCGTGCAGCGTTACGGTGCCGTCTGGACCGGCGACAATGTTGCGTACGACGAACATATGATGCTGGGCGTAAGAATGATCTCCTGTTTGGGGATGAGCGGCGTTGCCTTTTCCGGGTATGATATCGGCGGCTTTGTGGGCGATGCCAGCTCCAAACTGTTTGCCCGATGGCTTTCAATAGGCGCCTTCTCCCCTTTCTTTCGCGGACACTCCATGATCAACAGCCGCGACTCTGAGCCCTGGGCGTATGGCGAAGAAGTTGAGCAGATATCGCGGAATTACATCAGGTTCCGGTATCAAATGATGCCTTATATCTATTCCTTGTTTTACGATGCGGCAACTACGGGGATGCCCATCCAGCGATCGCTGGCCGTTTCGTATACCCATAACCCTAAGGTCTATGACGGCACCTTTCATAATCAGTACCTCTTTGGACCTTCGTTTCTCGTCGCACCTGTGGAAAGCGACAAGGAGTTTGTGAAAGTTTATCTGCCCGAGGGAACCTGGTATTACCTCTACAACGGGCAACAGCACGAGGGCAACAACGAGATAATTATAGAATGTCCTCTTCGGAAACTGCCGGTATTTGTTCGCGCTGGCGCAATCATACCGATGCAACCCGTTGCGCAGCACACCGGGACCCTGCAAGATCTGTTAATCCTTCACGTCTATGCCGGCGCCGATGCGTCGTTTACCTATTACGATGACGATGGAGCAACTTTCGACTACCAGGGCGGCGCATACACAAAACGCGATATTACCTACCACGGTAGTCAGCGCACAGTTTCTGTTGGTGCGGCGGAGGGTACGTTTACTTCGCCGGTCAGGCACCTCAAGGTCGTTTTCCACGGTCTTGGACCCAACGTCGAAGAAGTCGTGTTAAATGGAAAATCCACCCCGTTCCACGCCGAAATGAATAGCTTCTTCCGGGCACTCGAAAAGTTCGATCCGTTTTACGATCCGGAACCAGCACCTAGCGAACCTGTACTGACGATCACGGTGCCTTATTCCACCGATAAACTGACACTCCATTGGTGATTTCCGCGTGCTAACTGGAGCCTCCGGAGTTTTTGCTGGATGCAATTCAACCGCACACGTTGCAAACGCCCCGATTTGCAGGAAAATCTAATTTATCCTTGCAGGGTATTGCCAGATTTGCTGTTCTTAGCAGAGCGCTTTCTTCCGGGCATGGCCGGCCACCCAACCGGCCCTGGCAGATGGTACGGCAGGCACTTAATGCCCAAGATAAGTCCATACTATGGTGAACATCCCACAACGGCAACGATTATCAAACGCCCGCATCTGGAACATGAGCGTGGGGTTCCTCGGAATCCAATTTGGCTTTGCCCTGCAGAATGGAAATGCCTCCCGGATACTGGGCATTTTTGGAGCCGATGTCGAACACCTGTCGTGGTTCTGGCTGGCTGCTCCACTCACGGGAATGATCATACAGCCCCTCATAGGCTATTACAGTGACCACACCTGGACTTCGCTGGGAAGGCGACGCCCATACTTCCTTGTCGGAGCCATCGTCGCAGCGCTCGCGTTGATGCTCATGCCCAACGCCGAAGTGCTCATTTACGTGTTACCCCCGCTGTATGCCGGTGCGGGGATCCTGATGATCATGGATGCTTCCTTCAATGTGGCTATGGAGCCGTTCAGGGCGTTGATCGCTGACTTACTGCCGTCGGATCAGAGAACGGAAGGATTCGCGGTACAGACTTTCCTGATCGGCATCGGGGCTGTGCTGGGATCGTGGCTGCCCTATTTGTTTGCCGAACTGTTTGGCGTCCAAAATACCGCTAGCCAAGGCGTTGTGCCGGCTTCCGTCACCCTGTCATTCTATGTGGGCGCCGTCGTCTTCCTGGCCGCCATCCTTTGGACCGTCGTTACAACCAAAGAATTTCCGCCCGATGAATACCCAAAAGAACACGGACCCGATGATTCGCGCAAAGGCGTAGCACAAATCCTCAGTGATTTCGCGGCTATGCCACGCACGATGAAACAACTAGGAGTCGTGCAATTCTTCTCCTGGTTCGCCCTGTTCTCGATGTGGGTTTTCTCCACGCCGGCCATCGCGACTCACGTGTATGGACTTCCGCCTTCGGATCATTCATCCCAGACTTACCAGGAGGCCGCGAACTGGGTGAGTGGCCTGTTTGGCATTTACAACGGTGTGTCTGCTGTTTATGCCCTGGTATTGCCAGCAATAGCCTATACGTTGGGCAGGAAGCGTACGCATGCCATGTCGCTTACGCTTGGCGGCATTTCGCTCATGTCCATTTATTTTATCAGTAATCCCTATTTGTTGATTGTTCCCATGATTGGTATTGGTATTGCCTGGGCGAGCATCCTGGCCATGCCTTACGCCATCCTGGCGGGTGCACTTCCCGCCAGGAAAATGGGACTCTACATGGGAGTGTTCAATTTCTTCATTACCCTTCCGCAAATTGTTAATGGTGTCATTGGCGGCCCCATGGTGAAATACGTGTACGGCTCCCAGGCCGTTTTCAGCCTGGTGGTCGCCGGAGTCTTCTTCCTGGTTGCCGCCTTTTGCGTTCGATTTGTGGACGACAAGGATGACGCGCCACACGGTATCCGACGCTAGCAGACCGCTCCAAAAAAGACTTGTCTCTGGGAAACGATCCTATCCAGGTCGCCTTTTTCGGGACCAGCCGCCGACTATCGACCGCAACTGGCGTTTCGTCCGGCACATGTATTGAATTCAGTCAGAATCTGAAATTTTTTCCTGGTCAAGACCCTATCTTCGATTAATTTTTTTCGTTTACCCCTTTTTATGAGATCAAACCATCTGGCTATCGCAGCGGCGATATTTTTGACGATAGCGTGCAGTTCAGGAAAAAAAGCGTACGAGCAGGGAAATTACTACGAAGCTGTGACCAGGTCAGTGGCTCGTTTGCGCCAGAATCCCGACCATAGCAAATCGCTGGAAGCCCTTAAGAATGCGTATCCCCTGGCCGTGGAATATTACGAGCAGGAGGCAAAAAACCAGGTCGCTTCGAATGCTCCGCTCAAATGGAAAAGTGCCATCGATTCCTACAGCACAATCAACGGCATGTATGAACTGATCAGGCAATGCCCAGGCTGTAAGAAAGTGGTTCCCAATCCTAAAGAATATTACGCCGAGATTGGACCTTTGAAGGACAAAGCGGCCGAGGAAAGTTACAATCTTGGGATCGACGCTTTGATGAAGGGCAATCGCGTCGAGGCAC
>DATHKA010000240.1:0-14699 GCA_035489615.1 Chryseolinea sp. | reverse complement strand
CACAAACAACGGGCAGAACTACCGCGAGATCGGCGGACACGCCGGGCCTGCGTTCTTCAGTGTGTTTTCTTTTCCCTTCATACAGGGTAACCCGGAGACAGCCCTCGTTAGCCCGGCCTCCGCCGTGATCACCGAAAGGACCGCACGCAAACTCTTCGGTAGTGACTGGGACAACGCACTGGGGCGAACTTTAACCGTCGACCACAAGAACGACGTTACCATCACCGGCATTGTTGCCGACATACCGAACAACTCATCGATCCAGTTCGACGTATTACTGCCTACCCAGATACTCATAGACCGCGACAAGCGTTTTGAAGAATGGTACTTCATGGTCTATGTCATCTACGCGAAGCTGGAGGAAGGCACCTCTCTGCATGACTTTAACCGGAAGGTCGCAAATCTGTTCAACCGCCACGCCGACGACACCAACCATCAGATATTCCTTCAGCCGTTCGAGGATGTATATCTGAATTCTTTCTATAGAGATGGTCAACTCACCGGCGGACGCATCGACTACGTTCACATCTTTGCGGCTATAGCGATCTTTCTGCTGCTAATTGCCTGTATCAACTTCATGAACCTCGCCACTGCACGCTCGTCGCAGCGCGCGCGCGAAATCGGCGTTCGCAAGGTCATTGGCGCCCACCAGCAATCACTCATCACACAGTTCGTCACGGAGTCCATTATGACGGCGTTCATTGCCTTTCTATTTGCACTCGCGCTCGTGGTTACGTTACTGCCTGCGTTTAACTTTATAACGGGTAAACATTTCACACCCGGCAGCCTTGACCTTAATTTCCTTATGGGAATTCTTGGCATCGCCCTGCTGGTGGGTGTGGCATCCGGAAGCTATCCGGCCTTTTATCTTTCTTCGTTCAAACCGGTGGCCGTCCTGCGCGGCACCTTCCGCCAACGGTCAGGTAGTGTGCTGAATTTGCGCAAGGGACTCGTTGTATTCCAGTTCGCCCTCTCGCTGGTGCTGATCGTTTCGACAATTGCCGTGTACTTGCAACTCAATCATATCCGGACAGAAAACCTGGGCATGGATCGGGAGAATCTTTTGTTCGTAACCCGAGAAGGCGCTCTCCTCGAAAAGCACGACGCCGTAGCGCAGGAACTACTGATGCAAGCCGGGATAGCCAGTGTAACGGCCTCAGGTCAGAATCCCCTCAATATCGGCAACAACACGACCAGTGTGAACTGGTCAGGCAAAGAACCCGACAACCATCAACTCTTTTACATCATCAATGCGAGCAACGATTTCGCCAAAACTATGCGGATGGATCTCCTCGCCGGACGTGATTTCTCAAGAGCCTTTGCTTCGGATTCCATTAGCTATCTCGTCAATGAAGAAACTGCCCGGCTCATCGGCGGCGACGTGGTTGGCAAAACACTTAATGTATATGGCGACAAAGGACCAATCGTAGGAGTCATAAAGAATTTCAGCATGAACTCGCTCTACATGCCCATTGAACCGGCAGTTGTTCGCTTCCATCCTGAATGGGCCGGATATCTCTTTATTCGCACGGAGCCAGGCAGAACAAAGGAAGCGCTGGCGGGGCTGGAAGTCGTCTACAAAAAGTTCAATCCCGACTACCCGCTTGCGTACACTTTTGTCGACCATGAATTTGAAAAGACGTACCGTAGCGAGGCCGTTATGGGAACCCTTGCCAACGTCTTCGCCGTCGTCGCACTCGTCATCTCGTGCCTCGGCCTCTTCGGTTTGACATCATTCACGATCGAGCAACGCACAAAGGAATTAGGCGTCCGGAAGGTATTGGGCGCAAGTGTAGCGGGCATCGTGATCATGCTCAGCCGGGATTTTCTGAAACTGGTGCTCATCGGTTGTGTGATTGCAGCCCCCATAACCTGGTATATGACGAATCACTGGTTGGAAAATTTTGCGAACCGCATCGACATAGGTGCAGGCGTGTTTCTACTGGCCGGACTGACGGCTACGCTGATTGCGCTGGCTACGGTGAGCTGGCAATCGATCAAAGCAGCCATAGCCAATCCTGTGGATTGCCTAAGAAATGAATAAACACCGTCGCCGATGACCTGGTTAAGGAACACGGTTGCCACGTATTCCCACCTCACTCCAACGATGATCGTGAACGCGCGTCACATGGGCTACGGAATTTTATCTTTCTTACCACCCGCTTCAAAAAATACTGCATAGGGCTTCCAGTCGGGATTGCTGTTCAGCAAAGCCTGAAGTATGCCCAACAACGGAATAAACAATACCATTCCGGAGAATCCCCAAATCATTCCGCCAACCACCACTGCGGTGAATACCATCATCGCATTCATCTCCATTTTGTCGCCAATGAGTTTAGGCCGCAGAAAATTCTCCTGAGTCATATTCGACAACCAGAGCGATAAGGCTACAAAAAATACAACGGTTCCCGAGTCCTTCGTTATCCAGACAAACATCAGCACCACGATGAAAGCAGTAAGGTTCCCGATGTAGGGTATAAGATTAAGAATGGCGATGAATACGGCAAAGAAGAATGCGTAATTAACACCAAACGCCAGCAAGATGAGAAAACTCATCACGGTTGATACGCCCGTGAGGATCAGCGTTCCCAACAAGTAATTCTGAATAGAGAATTCGGCTCTCTTAAAGAAGGTCTCCATATCCTTCTTTTCTTCGCCTGTGTATCGCCGCTCGGCGAAGTTGACGAGGAGCCCGCGATAATTAAGTATAAAAAACAAGTACATGGGAATCAGCGTCAACGTCACCACATTCTCACCGATCCCTGCGATTTGTTTAGCAAACCAGGTGATAATGCCACGAAGACCTTCGGTATTATTAGCATTCGCCGTGTCAATGATCTTTGTGCCCGTCGCGGCTTCTATCTTTAATTGGAGGTGTTCTACCGCCTGCATGATTTTCTGAAATAACACAGGTTCATTCTTCATGATCCGAATGGCCTCGAAGATGAGAAAAAACAATATCAACCCGCTTATAATTACAAACACCAAAGTGGCTATGATGGCGCTGACCGGACGGGAAAGTTTTCGTTCAAGCAGCCTGCAAAAAGGCATCATGACATAGGAGAAGAGAAAGGCCCAAACAAATGGTATCAGTAATTGTCCTCCTGCCTGCATAGCAATGACCAGCAATGTCGCGAACAGGAGAAACAATGTAGGACCAAAAAGGCGATGCTCTTTCGTCATAGACAGCGGTTGTTTTATGAAGATAAGTAAAATCGAACGCTATACGCTCCGACTTGAAAACGAAAACCAGTTGAACCACCGAGAGCGCTTGCTTGTACCTACTTCGCCGTATTCATAACTGTTACCATAGCCGTAAGGATAGACACTCTTGATCATACCGCGAGGACGCACGCCGTTGAAGACAATGCTCAGGTTCTTGAGCGTGGTCACCTTGCCGTTCAGACGAAACGGTTCCAGTGCTGTCTTGGGTGTATTTCCATGCCGCATCACGAACAACGTGACATCACAAAAGGGGGATATTACATAACCGTCGATGACCGGATTTACCGGTGGCGTATCGATAACAATATAGTCAAACGTACTGCGCAACTTCTGAAGCAACCCGCTTAGATCGCGATCCATCAGAATGGTCGTTGCATTTTCGCGTCGTTTGCCCGCCGAAAGCAAGTAGAGATTTTGAACTGCGGTTGGTCGGATTGTCTCCTGTAACGATGCCTCTCCGAGCAATACGTCGGCGGCGCCAGCTGTTGTGGCAATGTTATATAACGACGATAGCCTCGGGTTTCTAAAGTCAAGATCCAACAGTAACACCTTTTTGTCGGATGCGGTAATGCTGATGGCAAAGTTTGCGCTAACAAACGTCTTACCCTCTCCGGCATTTGAAGACGTCACCATCACGACACTTTTTCCGTGGACGCCATACAACTGTATCGCGGCGCGCATTTGCATGAACTGGTCCGTGAGCTGCGGCTTCCTGAAATTGTCTACAACAACATAATCCTTCATCTGAGAATCGGAAATCTCTGCAGCGATAGGAATACTAGTGGCTTCTTCTATCTCCGACCGAAAGAGGAGCGCACTGCTCAATTGCTCTTTCCAGGTTACCCAGCCAAAGGAAAGCAGGAGAGCAAATACAATCGCGCCAGGGTACGCGATCAAAGGTTTAGGAGCGACGGGCCTGGCGGAAGATTGCGCCCTATCCAGAATTCGTACATCATTTACCTCATCGAGATAAGTTTTGACCAGTCCATCAAGAATTGATTCGCCGCGACGCTGATCGGTGTCCCGAAAAATGATTGAGACAATCCCCGGACTGGACTCATCGCGTTCAATGCGGAGTCTGTCAATCAGGTCGTCCGTGATGAGCCTGAAATCCTCAAAAGAGATATAATACTCTCCGGATTTATTATCGGCGGAACGCTCGTTTTTCACGAACCGTATCTCGCCGTAGTACGAGCGAATCCAGGAGTCCAGGCGGTACTGTTTTCCTTCGAAAGAGACCAACTGCTCACGAGCCTGATAGCTAACCGGCACCTGCTTTTTCGCTCGGACCGTTTCAATATTTCGCACCTGAACGACAATTGGTGCAGACGCAAATGCGGGTTTGTTGTGCAGAAAACCTCCGTCGTACAGCTGCGACGAAAGATTGAGCTCACGGACGATATTTTCGATGAGCGTCCTGGAGGTAAGGACCTCGAGCTTATCACGCTCGCTGAGCATCGTAGCGGAAGAGTCGGTTCGGTTACGCTGCTGCATCGAAGTTGAGATGTTTCGGCCTTCGAACAGGAGACGAGCACGAATCTCGTATACTGGATCAGTTATGTATAGGTAACACCAGGCAGCGAAGACCGCTATCAGAATAAAGGCAGCAAACAGAGGCCAGTATGGAAAATACCGAAAAATCATCCGATGCAAAAACCTATCCCGATGCAGTCTCTTGCTTTTCATTCTTTGTTCATCCTTCAATAGTCGTGAATGCCATGATTGATTTATATCATCACCCTTAATCCTTCTGCCCTATCAACCAGTTCACGTCGTAGATTGGTTACGCGAGAACGTATTGCGTTATCTCTAAATAAAGTTAATAAAATCGGCGCTCGGCGTTCCTGAGTTACAAGCAATTAAGTTTCAGCGGTAACGATCTTTTCGCTTGTTACGACGAATAAGGCCGGTATCATCGGCAAAGCTGCTGACTTTTTCTACACTTTCTCTGGACGCTGGTGTCCACTGCTGTTTGGCATTGAACGCTGTACCTGTTCGTATATGGCTGGTGACCGGCGATTATCGAGCTTCCCTTCGTTGATATGCGACAATCCACTATCATGTAGGTAGTTTCATCTAAACACTTTTCCTATGAAAAAGGTTACGCTCTGCATGCTGCTGGTTGTTTTGCTCGCCATGACAATCGGAGCCTCGCCGCTGACGCCAACGCCAGGCATATATGCCCAACTTCAACCCTCGAGTCATAAGCGATTCGTGTTTCAGATGATCCCTGATAAGACGTACGAAAAGGTAGTTGCCTATATCAATTTCTACAGCGCCGACAACAAGCGAATTGCTCAGAAAGCATACAGTATCACCGACGAAAAGGAGAAGTATGTGAGGAAAGGGGTGTGCGCGACCAGGGTATTCAAATTTGACTTCGATGGAGAGGTGGCGCGGGTTAAAATTGATCACGTCAACGAAGGTGAAACGCTGACCGGCGAAAATGGCGATAACTCCGGCAAGAAGATCGGTCTGCCTGTTGCCACGACACCGCTCGAACCGATCGATAAATAGCCCCTACCCAATCTGGTTGGGCGGTAGTCGCTGCGTTCGGATGCTGATTGAGTCTGGAGGTGAAAGCGGCGGGGCTTGATTTTACGCCCGTTAGCACCTATTTTCACAGCCTGCCTGACCTGCCATGAGATACCAGTTCCTCCTCGTCCTAGCCTTTTCTAACGTTATGGCTAGTGCACAATCCGTTGATGATACGCCGATCTTTTTCAACGGAATCATATACACCGGCAACTCGGTCACTGCCACCATTGAAGCGGTGGCTATTCGCGGGGACAAGATCTTGGCAGTGGGTACGCTCGACGCGGTTCAAAAGAGGGCGGGCAAATCGGCCAGGATGATGGATCTCAAGGGTGGGTGCTTGATGCCTGGCATAATTGATAGTCATAATCATGCCATCAGCGGAGGACGATCGCTATTGGTAGCAAACCTCGGCGACACGCTGTTAGCGCCTGAGTCACTGGCCCGGTATGCTCAGAAGTCTATCGTAAACGGCAGAGGGCTTCGTAGAGATGTACTTTACATTCAAGGGATGCACAGCGCATCCTGGAACGACGCAACCTCGCTCCATCGAATCTTCGATGGAGTTGAATTCGGAGGCCGGGGTGTTTTTCACTGATGTGATACCCGCGAGCACAATCGGGTCCCTCGATGCGCTCGCCGCCGGAACCAAACACCTGAATAGCCTGGGCATTACGGCATGGATGGATCCTGCTGCCGGGTCCACGGAAGATGGAATGAACAATCCGACTCAAACTGCCTCCATGCTCGCCCCGTACAAGAATTCGGGATTATCGGGCTCTCAGATGGTCGATCCTCAAAAATTCAAGCAGTTTGTGATTGCTGCCGACCGCGGGAAGTTGCTCATTCACGTGCACGCCATCGGCGACAGGGCCGTAACGGAAACGCTAGACGCCATTGCCGCAGCCCGCATGGCACATAAAAACAGCGACGTGCCTCACTCGATCACCCATCTGCAATGCGTGCAGCCTTCGGATCTGACCAGGTTTAAAGACTTAAACGTTTTGGCGAGCATGCAGTTGTTATGGGCCACGGCCGACAATTATACCGACGGACTGGTGAAGCCATACATTCAAGAAAATGCCTATACGTATATGTACCCGGCTCACTCGATTATGGCACACGGCGGGATGATTTGTGGCGCAAGCGATTGGCCGGTGAGTTCCGCGAACCCGTTCGAAGCCATCTATGTCGCGGAAACACGCAAGGGTGAAAATGGCGTACTGAACCCAAGTGAAATCATGAGCCGAAAGGATATGTTGCAGGCTTATACGCTACACGCTGCCCGCGCCATCCTTCGCGAAAAGGAAATCGGCTCACTGGACGTCGGCAAACAAGCGGATTTAATTGTTCTTGATCGCGACGTTCTGAACGGCTCTTCCGATTCCATCCGAAACACGAAAGTACTCTGGACCATGGTAAATGGAAAAATCGTCTATCAACGGTCGCCCTAACAATACAGATTAGAAGTTAGCATTCGGAAATTTAGTATCCGCGCGCCAGGCGCCGTCTCCAATTGTCAATTGTTAATTATCAATTGTTAATTATCTCCTCACCACCACCGCCTCATAACCCTCAAGCCTCGGCACCTTGAACGTCACGACACCATCCTTCCACTCAAAATCAATCGGCGCCTCATCAGTCATCGTCATTACGCCAGCAGGTTTGAAGTCACACTTCACACTGACGGAAATATGCTCCACCGGCAACGGTTCGAAGTAGGTATTGCTGTAGCCCGTGAGATTGATAAAATGGATGATCCTCCCGTCAGGTTGCGCCTGGTGCAGGTGTTCAGCATCATTCGTTGAATAGTCTTTCACGATAACCTCTACTCTCGGTGGCGCATCTGTGGAGATCACCTCCGACACTCCCCTGTCTAACAGGTCCAGCACATCGAGCAAAATGTTTTTATGTTGCTGATAGCCGTGCAGATAGTACAGCCTTCCCAGGTTGGCAGGAATCAGGGCTGCCGCGGCAGTACCGTTTGTCTTCACACCGAGCAGATGAAAATTCGTGCGTGTATGTCCACCGATGATCTCTGGAGGTCCAGGGCGTCCGGGCGTGAGGATGGGCAATAACGTATCTGCGTCCGGAAATGCGTATAGCCCAAGGTTGAACTTCCAGAAAAGCAATTGTTGTCCGGCAAATCTCCTGAATATGCTCTTGTCGGCGGGCTCCACGTAGTAGCCAGCCCCATCGTGATCAATTTGTTCTGCCTTTGCTCCGAAAATCCTCAACAAAGCGGCCGCATTGTCGGACAGCGTGCGATTAGTCGCGATGAGGTGGGTACCCTTTTGTTGAAGCCGTTCGAGGGTGTGGATCGCCGCCGAGTCAAGCCTAAGAATATCGGGCAGTATGATCACTTTATACCGACTGAGCGCTTCATCCAGCACAGACAGTTGGCTGTCTTCGATCAGATCGTGCTGAATATGCGCTTCCTTTAGCATCAGTTGTACGCCGCGATATTCCTGTGCCGACTCGCCAGACGGCCATGAACCCGGCGAAACAACGAGGACCTGCGAAATTGAGTGGTAGCGGCCGTAATACCGCTCAAATTTTCTGTGATGGGCATACACCTCCTGAAACACGTTGTAGTTTCTCTCGTCTTCATAGTTTTGGAAGTCGCCCATCATGCTCATATCCAGACCAGAGCCATTGGCGATATTCTCGTATAACCTGATCCTCACTTCTGCGGGTTCAACGGCGTTATAGCGCGACTGAAATGAAATCTGTTGAATACTCGCATTGCTGACGATGTGTTTTGGATACGACGTAATCGTGTTGTTCACGTTGTCGGAAGCATTATACGGCCAATAGGGCAGCGAGTTAGTCTGGGATTCGTGACGAATGATGTCGATGTACTTTTCGGAATAGGTACAAATCGCGATTTGCGGATTCTGTTTCTTTACGAGATCATGCAGGCGATGCATCAGTTCCTCCGTAGTAAATTCTTTGAACTCGGTGTAGCGCCGAAACACGGGATCGCCGAAGTCTTCTTTGGTTGGAAGATTCATCCCGCTATACTTTCGAAAGCGTTCCTTATCGTACGCGTTCTGATCTATACCATGATACTTGCCGACATAGGGATTCCGCACCTGATATCCCGGCATATTAATAAAAATACCGTCGACAGGATATTTTTTGATCACTTCCTCTACAATGCTGAACAGCACCTCTTGTTCGTATGGTGCATTGATAGAAACGACATACATATCGTCATTGATAATTCTTTCTCCCTCAGGAGAAAGATAGAACCAGTCCGGATGCCTTTCGAAAACGCTCTTGTGTGCACGGCTGAAATCGAAACGTACGATAACCCGGATACCGGCGTCGTGACACTTCTTTACGACATCCTCCAGCATCGATGGCTGCATGTAGGGATTAACGTAGTGATTCTCAACACGCGTGGGATAGAAGGCCATGATGCCTCCTGCATTTATGATCAGCGTATTCGCCGAGAAT
Organism: Chryseolinea sp.; assembly: GCA_035489615.1. Classification (GTDB taxonomy): domain Bacteria; phylum Bacteroidota; class Bacteroidia; order Cytophagales; family Cyclobacteriaceae; genus Chryseolinea. Next base: position 5,477 of record DATHKA010000240.1, on the reverse strand, counting down.
TTTTGAAGATTGCTGACCAGCGAATCGGGATTGAGTGTGCCTTCGTAGGCGGGAAGGTTCGTCTGGATAACGCGAAGGTTATTGGCCGTCCACCAACTTATTGAGTCGGGCCACGATACCGATCCTGTTTGAAGCAAATTAATCTCGCGCTCGCGACAGGAAAACGCGCAGGTGAGAACAAGTAAAAATATCCGGACCTTCATGTTGCGAACCTTGGCGTCCTGGCGTCTTTGCGGTTTAGAGTCTTTGCGCCCTTTTGCTTCCTACTCGATCACTTCTCCTGCAACAGCTGCCCGCTCAGCCGTAGCAGGTCCGTTTCAGCGACTTTGGCGATATAGCGCGCGTTGATGAGCCGGTTGTACGCATCAGCAAGGCTTTGCTGCGCGGTGCGCACTTCGATGAAGGTGTTCGCGCTTCGTTTGAAGCTCTCCAGAGCGATGTAAATATTCTCCTTCGCCAATCCGATGTTTTCTTCTTCAATGATCAATACGCGCTTGGCATTTTCGTAGGCAATGTAGGCGTTCTTTACGGCTACATCGGTAGCGATCTTGGCCTGATCATAGTACAGACGTGAGCGGTCAAGGTTGATGCGTGCCTGCTGAATGTTCCTCCGATTGATGAATCCGTTCATGATCGGGAACGTAAAGTTTAATCCGTAGTTGAATCCACTATTTTTGTTGAACAAGGGTGTGAAGTTGTTAATGACCACCTCGTTCTCGGTGCGCGAGAAGTTGTAGGAGCCCAGTAAGCTGATGAAAGGATAACGTTCCCCTTTGCGCTCCCGGACGGACAGTCCGGCGATGTCTATGCCTTTCTTGAACGACTGCAGGGTATAGTTATTGGCCTCCGTCTTGGACTCGATATCGCTTCGCTCAATATTCAGGTCGATGATGATTGTATCCGCAACATCATAAACTGGTGGAAGGCGATGGTTGACCATACCATTAAGCTGGTCCTTAAGCTGGGCGATAGTGGTTTCTTGCGTGATGGCGGCGGTGCGCTGCGCATTTAAGTCAACCTTCGCCTGGAGCAATTCAGGCTTCGCGCCAGTGCCCACAGCAAATCGACGGTCGGCCAGGCGAACGCGTTCCTCGCTCAAAAGTACCTGTTCCCTTATCGATGTCAGCTGCTGCTTCTGCCTCACCACGTTGAAGTAATTGAGAACGACTTGCGAAATGGTTTGGATCATCTGATCCTTCACGTTAATAAGGCCTTGCTCCGCCAACTGCTGCAGGCGCTCGCGGGTAGCGAACATCCGGGCTCCATCGAATACCAGCCAGTTGGCTTGCAAGGATCCTGCGAGGTTGTTCGTTCGTACGCCATTGCGTTCAACCAAGCTGTCGTTGCGCAAAATCTGCTGTTGATCGTTGATGTTCCACGTGCGTGAACCATTTGCCGAAATTACCGGAAAGAAGGCGCCCACAGCATACTTGTCGTCGACCTGAGCACTTTGCGCAAAAGTGTTTGCCACCCGTACGTCATAGTTCTGCTCCATGGCAAGAGTGATTATCTCCTCCAGGGAAACGACGGTGGTTTGCGCTGCGGCTGGTCTCGAAAAACAAAGGACTAAAATAAAACTAACGATAAGGCTATGCTTCATAGACCAGTTCAGGTTGTTTGGGCGCGCGCTCTTCATAGACTACCGGCTTGCGCTTGCGCGACAGATATGTGTACATCGCAGGGATAACAAACAGTGTCAGGATCAGGGAGAACATGACCCCACCTACGATCACAATACCTAATGGCTGCCGGCTGGTAGACGCCGCTCCAATTGAAAGTGCCAGTGGCAATGATCCCAAAGCCATCGTCAAACTGGTCATGAGGATGGGACGAAGACGAAGGCGCGATGCTTCAATGGCCGCTTCGAATCGTGACAGTCCTTCTTCGCGTTTCTGATTGGCGAACTCAACTATGAGGATACCGTTTTTCGTTACCAGGCCGATCAGCATGATCATACCAATCTGTGAAAATATGTTGAATGTCTGACCGAACAAGCTCAGGGCAATGAACGCACCCGCTATCGCAAGTGGCACCGTGAACATGATGGTGAGCGGATCAATGAAGCTTTCAAACTGTGCGGCGAGGATCAGATAAATAAGTACAAGTGCCAGCAGAAAGGCGAACGAGGTGTTACTGGCGCTCTCAGAATAATCGCGGGAAGTCCCCGATAGAGACGTGGTAAACGTATCATCAAGCAGTTTCGCTTTTATCTCTTCCATGGCCTTAATACCATCACCGACTGTGCGGCCAGGCGCCAGACCTGCACTAACGGTGGCCGACTTAAAACGGTTAAAGTGATACAGTGATGGTGGTGTGGTCGTTTCTTCTACACTAACGAGATTATCGATTGACACCAACTCGCCTGAAGCGGTACGCACATACAAGTTCTTCAAATCATCCGGATCGTCGCGATTGATGCGCTTCACCTGGCCCATCACCTGGTACTGCTTTCCTTCGCGCGTGAAGTAACCGAAACGAAGATTGCTGTAAGCAAGCTGCAGCGTTTGGGCTATGTCCTGAACACTCACACCAAGTTGCGCGGCTTTGAGCCGGTTTATCTGAACGTTAAGTTCGGGCTTATTAAATTTCAAATCAATGTCAACACCCTGGAATGTCGGGTTGGCGTTCGTCGCGTCGATAAACCTGGGAAGAACTTCCTTCAGCTTTTCAAAGTTGTTGTTCTGGATCACGAATTGCACTGGAAGCCCTCCACCACGCCGGCCTACCTGTATCGTCTGCGGTTGAATGGCAAATGCGCGACCCTCGGGAAAATAGGAAAGGTTTTTGCCGACATAATCAACAACCTCCTGTTGACTTCGTTGTCGCTCGTTCGGTTCCGAGAGCGTGACCCGAATAAAGGCACTGTTTACAGATCCTGACCCGGAAAAACCGGGCGCGGTTACCGATAGTGCTGATTGATATTCTGGAACAGAGTCCTGCACGAATTTAACCAGCCGCTGCACGTAGTTGTCCATGTAATCATATGACGTGCCTTCTGCCGCACTCAACTGCATAAAGAACTGGTTGCGATCTTCCATCGGCGCCAATTCAGATTGAATATTGGTGAAAATCAAATAGGCGGAACCGAGACAGAGAGCAATAACGATCATGGACACCCAACGCACTTTCATAAAGCCGGTCAGCCAACGTTGATAGCCTTCTTCCATCCCTCGGAAGAAAGGCTCCGTCTTGCGATAAAACCACGAGTGTTCGTGATGACTGCGGGTCATCTTCACGCTCAGCACGGGCGTAAGCGTCAGCGACACAAAGCAGGAAATCAATACAGCACCCGCTACGACCACACCAAATTCACGGAACAATCGACCCGTGAACCCTTGCAGGAAAAGTATGGGCAGGAACACAACGGCCAGGGTAATGGACGTTGATATGACGGCAAAGAAAATCTCTTTCGATCCTTCGAGCGCTGCGCTGTGCTTGTTCATTCCTTGCTCCAGCTTCTTATAAATGTTCTCCGTTACCACAATACCATCGTCCACGACGAGGCCGGTAGCCAGTACGATACCGAGCATCGTGAGTACGTTGATGGAGAATCCACACAAGTACATGATGAAGAATGTGGCCGTCAGGGAAACGGGAATATCGATCAGGGGGCGGAACGCGATGATGGCATCCCGGAAGAAAAGATAAATCACAGCTACAACCAGCAGGATCGATATGATGAGCGTCTCTTCCACTTCCTCAATAGAACGGCGAATAAACACCGTTTGGTCCGACATCACTTCCATCGTGATATCATCCGGCATGTCCTTCTTGATAAAGTCAAGACGCCTGTAGAACTCGTCCGAGATTTCCACATAATTTGAGCCGGGTAGTGGCACGAGTCCCAGCCCGACCATGGGTATGTTGCTTTCGCGAAGTACCGACTCTTCATTTTCGGGACCCAGTACCGCTTCACCAACATCTCTTACACGGATATCTCCGCCGGGGAGAGAACGGACAATAACATTGTTGAAGTCATCTTCCGTATAGAGTCGTCCGAAAGTACGTACTGTAAGTTCCGTCGCATCACCGGCAATTTTTCCGGAAGGCAATTCTACGTTTTCTTTGTTCAATGCGCCTTGCACATCCAGCGCCGTTAAACCATAGGCACTCAGCTTCGCTGGATCCAGCCATATGCGCATGGCAAAGCGCTTTTCTCCCCACACCTGAACACTGCTCACACCGGGAATCGTCTGCAGTCTTTCGACCAGCACGTTGGTTGCGTATTCTGTCAGTTGCAAGGGATTGCGCGTCTTGCTCTGCACGGTCATCGCGATGATCGCATCCGAATTCGCATCGGCCTTGGAAACCACGGGTGGCGCCGTGAGATCCTGCGGAAGTTGTCTTGTTGCCTGCGATACCTTGTCGCGTACGTCGTTGGTTGCCGTCTCCAGGTCAATGCCCAGTTCGAATTCAATGTTGATGGTACTCGAACCGACACTGGACGATGACGTAATATTTTTGATACCTGCGATTCCGTTGATCGATTTTTCAAGCGGCTCCGTAATCTGGGATTCGATGATGTCGGCGTTTGCACCGGAGTAATTGGTACGCACGCTCACGTTGGGTGGATCAATTGCCGGATAGTCGCGTATGCCCAGGAAAGTAAAGCCCACCACCCCGAACAACACCAGCAAGATGTTCATCACGATGGCAAGTACCGGCCTCTTAAGACTTATCTCTGAAATATTCATAATTCAGTACTTTAGATTCAACCTTCCTACTGCTCCGCCATAAGCCGTGCGATCTTGATCTTGGCGTTCGGCCGTATCGCCATGAGTCCTGTTGTTACTACTGTGTCGCCTTCTTTTATTCCTCTTGTTACCTGTACAAACGCTGAATCGCGAATGCCTGTTTCGACGACAGTATAAGCGGCGCTATCGCCCTTGAACAGGATCACCTGCTTGTTTCGCGCAGCAGGGATGATAGCTTGTGATGGAACAAGCAGGGCGTTATCATCTTTGCCGAGTCTCAGGTTCACCTTGGCAAAAACACCGGGAACCAGTTCGCGATGAGTTGCATTGACGAGTGCGCGAACGCGAAGTGTTCGTGTATTAGCATCCACGCCATTTTCGGTAGCGATAACCTTCGCAATGTGATCGCGCTCTCCGCCATCCACCCGGAATGTTATCTGATAATCCTTGACGATTTCTTTCGCGTACTTCTCAGGCACGGAAAACTCCAGCTTCAGTTTATCGACCTGACGAAGCGACGTGATGATATCGGTGGGGGAAATATAAGATCCCAGGCTGATATTGCGCAGACCGAGTCTGCCTGCATAAGGTGCGCGAATCTCCGTCTTCGATATAGCAATCCGCGTGCCTTCAATGTCGGCCTTGAGATTTTCCACATCGAGTGCGCTGAGATCGTAATCCTGTTGGCTGATGCCATTGATCTTGAGTAGCTCCGCACTACGCTCCTGCGTCTTGTCTCTGATCTGCAATTGCACCTCGAACTTTTTGAGTTGCGCTTGCAAG
>DATHKA010000239.1:0-8861 GCA_035489615.1 Chryseolinea sp. | reverse complement strand
TCTCCGACATAGAACTTTTAAGCCATGGCTATTCGCAGACCATTCAATGTAAAACAATGGATTGCCGACAATCGCGGTCTATTAAAACCTCCCATCGGTAATAAAAATCTTTATGCCGATGCCGGTGATTACATTGTCATGGCCGTGGGTGGTCCCAACGCGCGAAAGGATTTTCACTTTAATGAAACGGAAGAATTGTTTTATCAACTTGAAGGCGACATCAAGGTGACCATTCAGGAAGACGGCAAGGCGGTTGAAATTCCCATTCGTGAAGGAGAAATGTTTTTGCTCCCGTCGCGCGTTCCGCATCAGCCTGCGCGTCCGGCAAACACCGTGGGGCTCGTGATTGAATGCAAACGGGAAGACCCCAATATGCTTGATGGGCTGCAATGGTATTGTGAAAAATGTAACCATTTGCTACACGAATACCGATTCCATCTCGACAACATTGAAAAGGATTTTCTACCGCGGTTCCGTGAATTCTACGGATCAAAAGAACTGAGAACTTGCCAGAAATGCGGAACTGTGATGGACGCTGATCCCCGTTTCGTGTGACATGAAATTCGACGACAGTCTCAAATTCGCCCGTCAGCTCGATCGCGCTGATCCCCTCCGCTCTTATCGTGCAGCTTTTAAGATACCGAAGATCGCGGGAAAGAACGTGATCTACCTGACGGGAAACTCCCTTGGACTTCAGCCGCGCTTAGCTGAAAAATATTTGCAACAAGAGCTTCACGACTGGGCAACACTTGGCGTCGAGGGTCATTTCCATGCCCGGCGTCCATGGCTTCATTATCATCGTTTTACCAAGAAAGCGCTGGCCCGGTTAACAGGTGCCAAAGCATCGGAAGTAGTCGCGATGAATCAACTCACCGTGAATCTGCACCTTATGCTGGCTACCTTTTTTCAGCCCAAAGCGAGCCGATACAAGATTATAGCTGAAGCCGGAGCTTTCTCGTCCGATCAATATGCATTAGAGTCACAACTGAGATGGCATGGGCTCGATCCTAAAGAAGCCCTCATTGAGTTGGCCCCGCGTACCGGTGAATTCACCCTACGCACCGCCGACATTCTTGACGTCATCCACGCAAACCGCGACACGCTGGCGCTCGTCCTGTTGGGCGGTGTACAATATTACACAGGGCAGTTCTTTGACATCAAAAGTATTACGCGTGCCGCTCACAACGCGGGGGCTATTGCTGGATTCGATCTCGCCCATGCGATTGGAAATGTGCCCCTCACCTTACACCGTGATGAAGTGGACTTCGCCGTTTGGTGCAGCTACAAATACCTGAACTCGGGACCGGGCGCTCTGGCAGGCGCTTTTGTGCACGAGAAGCACGGACGCAACGCGGAACTTCCTCGCCTGGCAGGCTGGTGGGGGCACGACGAACAGGAGCGTTTCCAGATGAAAAAGGGTTTTATTCCGATGCCAGGCGCCGATGGATGGCAAGTTTCAAACGTGCCGATATTTCAGGCAGCCTCCCACCTCGCTGCGCTTGAACTCTTTGACCAGGCGGGGATGCATTCCTTGCGCCGAAAGAGCAAACAACTGACCGGGTTCCTGGAATTTCTTCTGCAACAGATTGATCCCGGCGGCCGCTGCTATAACATCATAACACCTGCCGATGTCGAGTCGCGCGGATGTCAGCTTTCCATATATATGAACCGCCACGGGAAAAAGATTTCTGATGCCTTGCTTCGCGAGGGGATCATTACGGATTGGCGGGAACCAAGCGTTATTCGAGCAGCTCCGGTACCCTTTTACAACACATTTGAGGATGTATACGTTTTCGCCACCGTCTTGCGAAGAGAAATGGCAAAACTAAAGTGGCAATAGCGCAACAAAAAACGAGAAATGACATCTCAGAAGCACATTGGCATTGTAGGCGGGGGACTTGTGGGGTCGTTGATGTCGCTATACCTCGCCGAGCGAGGTTATCGCGTGACCGTCTACGAACGCAGGCAAGACCCCCGCGTACACAAAATTGACGGCGGTCGTTCTATCAACCTTGCACTTAGCCGACGCGGCATCAGGGCGCTGGAAGAGGTAGGCTTGGGTCACGTGCTTCAACAAACGGCTATTCCCATGACGGGTAGAATGATGCACGACCTTCACGGCAACCTCACGTTCCAGCCCTATGGGAAAGAAGGGCAGTATATTAATTCGGTTTCGCGCACCGAACTGAACAAGCTCCTGATTGATGCCGCTGAATCGCGCGGCATTCAATTCTTCTTCGAACAACGCTGCCTGCACATAGATATGGCGCAGTCAGTGCTTACCCTGCAGTCTTCGGGATCAACCTATAACAAGAAGCTCGACGCCATTATCGGTGCCGACGGCGCGTTTTCAACCGCGCGTCTAGCCATGCAGTTAACTGATCGGTTCGATTACAGTCAGGATTACATCGACCATGGCTACAAGGAGTTTCTCATTCCTGCGAAAGCTGGCGACGAATTCGCCATGGCAAAAAATGCCTTACACATCTGGCCACGGGAGAGCTACATGCTTATTGCCCTTCCCAATCTCGATGGATCATTCACGGGAACGCTTTTCTTTCCATTTGAAGGTTCTCCATCGTTCCAAAGTCTGCGAGAACCCGAACAGGTTGCAGCGTTCTTCGCCCGTGTATTCCCGGATGCGCTAAGCCTGATCCCCGACTTGCAAGAGCAGTATGCCAACAATCCCACTTCGTCGCTGGTAACCGTTCGTTGTTATCCCTGGCACGTCAACCGGACGTTTCTCCTGGGCGATGCCGCCCACGCCATCGTTCCGTTTTACGGTCAAGGCATGAATGCAGGCTTTGAAGATTGTCGCGTGCTGAACGAACTGCTCATTAGATTCAGCAACGACCTGTCGCAGGCCCTTCCCGAATTTGAGCGTAGCCGGAAGCCTGACACCGATGCTATTGCCGAACTGGCACTGGATAATTTCATTGAGATGCGCGATCTGGTTGGTGATCCGGAGTTCTTACTGCGGAAAAAGATCGAAGCAAGAATCCACCAACTCCACCCCGAGCGGTGGATTCCGTTGTATTCCATGGTCACCTTTCACGAGGAAATCCGCTATTCGGAGGCCCTTAAACAGGGACAACAGCAAAAAAAGATTATGGATCAGGTGATGGGTATACCCGCGATCGAGTCTATTTGGCAGACGTCAGACTTCCAACCACTTCTTCATCAAATAATGGGGGACTGATGTGAATCTTATATTCTTCGTACCGCGCCAGAATTTCGCGGACGTAGTTAACAGGCTCCTCGCATTTGCAATACCCGGTTACCACAACGGGATCCCGGTAATACTTTGGATCTGATTTCTTCAGCAGAAATTCCTCCACATTCGCCCACGACGTCTCATCTCTTTTGTATTTGACGCATAGCTTGCGGGCATCGAGAATGTGCGACAATCCGGTGTTATAAGAGGCCAAAATGAACTTGATCCGGTCATCGGGATTTTTAATACGCTTGGTCCAGTACTTTTGCAGATACGCCAGATACTTCACACCCGCCTTCAAGCTCTCGGAAGGATCATTCACATTGGTGGCCCCGAAACGCTTTGCCGTTTCGGGCATCAATTGCATCAGCCCGCGCGCCCCCGCCCACGATTCACCAACCGGATCGAACTTGGACTCCTGATAAACAACCGATGCAAGCAGGCGCCAGTCCCAGCCGAGTTGCGCAGCACCGGCCTGAATCATTTCATCATAAGGAGAAAGCTTGTTTCCGCCGAGAGAAGAATAATCGCTCTGCAAATGTGTGAGCGCTGTCCTGGGACTTCGGAAGTACTTATTGTAAATAACCATGAACGTTGGCTTTTGCTTGATCGCCGTCAGCCAATCGTCGATTGCCTTCTTTAGATTCGGGGCGTTTTTTCGCATCCCCCAGGCTACCTGCTGAGGAACATTCAATACTGTGCTGATGTCGAGATTAGGATAATAGGCCGAGTTCACCCTGGCCATGATGTGATCCGAAACGGTATAATCAATCTCGCCCAGGGCTACACGCCGAATTAATGATTCGCTTTCAGCCGTGAGTGAATCAGTAGCAATAATGATGTCGCCACCGAGTTCTTCGGACAGGTGTTGCAGTCGCACCAGGTGGCTTGACCCCTCCATCACATAAACCTGCTTGCCGATGAGGTCGACCGGGTCGCGAATGAGGTTATTGTTGATCTCGTCGAGAGAGAGTTTACGCCAGTTCTCGGGTTTGCGCTGCACCAACACCGGGTAAGTGTTATAGTGAGGTCGCGAGAACTCTACATACTTTCGGGTGGTCTTGGTTACCGTTAGCGGAAAAGCGATGATGTCACATTCACCCAGGTTAAGCTGCTCGATGGCCGTTTCCACTCCGGACGTAACTTTAATTTTCAGGGCAACATTGAGTTGCTTGGCCAGCAACTGCAGCAGTTCATACTCATAGCCAATTGGATGCCCCTTATAGATGAAGTAACTGAAAGAATTGTTGTCAACGAGGGCATTGATATAGCCTCGTTTAACGATTGCATCCACGTCCAGGTCGACTTGCGGTTCCCTAAAAACAGGGAAATCGGGTGTTTTTTCGCATGAAAAGCAAATCAGCACCAGTCCAGCAGTCGCGAAAAGCTTCGAAAATGCCTTCATAGAACTCCGAATTTACGGATTTATACGATAACAAAAAACCACAAGCCATACCGTTGTAAACGATTGAGAAGACAGTGTTTTGCGTGTGCCTCTTGTGCATTGAACACCGGACTTTGCTCCGCGGAGATCTGGCACAACGCAGCAGATAGGCGCAGCATTTAATAGCTTCACACACACCAGGCCGGTGAGTATAAAATAAATGAACCCAGCGTTTTAAAAAGATGGAGTAGCGTTGCGTTTTACTCAAAAAAGAACACCCACCGAAGGGTGGGTGTTTGAAGTACGGTTACAATGATATTTACTGATAGCCTCTCTTAGTTAAAGATATATCGTATTCCCAATTGCGCTCTCCACCTGGATAAAAGGTCTGAAGCACTCCATGGATCACCGTTGGTAAGCGCCGGATTATATGTGAAACGAGGCGTGTTGGACGAAAAATCTACTGCTGTCGAGCTGGGATCAGCATCGTTCAAACCTAAATAATTAATGAGCGCAAACTCCTGATTAGCCAACAGGTACTGTTTACCCCAATCTTTGTTGATCATGTTTCCGACATTCAGAATGTCGAGGGATAATTGGAGTTTATTGGTGCTATTCCCTGTTTTGACAGCAAACTCCTGAAGGATTCTAAAATCCAACTGGTGCTGAAAAGGCATCCTGGAGCCATTGCGTTCTGCATACTGCCCTCTTCTCTCCTTCAAATAGCCATCGCCTTCGATGAATGCGTCAAGTGAAGCCCATTGTTCTGCCGGAGTTACCGTGACTGCACTTGGGCCAGTCCCTACGGTATAAGAGACAAGATTTATCTCCGATTGATTCGCAGGTACGTAGACCAAATCATTGGAAGTCCCGTCATAGTTCAAATCCCCATTGTAGCGGTACGATATAGCTTGCCCAGACTGCCCGTTATAAAACAACGATACTTGCGTTGCCATATGGTTGTTAAGGTACTCTTTCCTGTAGGCGACAAAACCCGACACGCGAGATCCCGCGCTATAGTTACTCCTCGTTTCGTCCAAAGCATTAAGGCCATTTATGCTGTTCACAAAGCGCCAGTTCGAGTAAGCAACGCTTGAGGTGCCCGAATTCAAGTCTTTCGCATCACCATATGAGTATGCCACCGATCCTGACAAACCATGACTCAGTTCCTTAACGACCTGCACCACGAAATTGTAGGTGTATCCTTTGTTGGTGTTCTCGATTTTGATTATTTCATCATAGCCTGCATCAATCCGTCCTGAGTTATTATAGCCGTTGTTAAGTGGACTGGTACTAGTGGTCGTATATCTTGGTCTGGTATCCGGACCCGCGAAAGTAAAGCCTGTCTGCTCCTGCCTATTGAGGTTTGTAAAATTGACATTGTTATACGTCTTGCTAAAAACAGCCTCTACTGTGGCTACCAGGCCCCAAGGCAGTCGCTGGTCTACCGCGATATTGCTTCTGAACACTTGAGGGAACTTGAATTCTGGTGCAATGACGTTTATTGCGCCGCCACCAGCCGTAGCTCCTACGTCTTCAGCTGTGGGCTGCGAAAATGGATCGGTGCTGTAGGTGATCCCGTTCGTGAGCGGATTGGCGCTCGATGCTGAACTGCCGGTGCTATAGGTGCCATTGAGTGCACCATTGTTGGAAAATTGATTGGACACCCAAACGAAAGGTACTCTTCCGGTGAACAAACCCGTTCCGCCGCGGATCTGAGTAGTCTTGTCACCATTGACATCAAAGTTGAAACCGATTCTTGGTGACCAGAGAATTCTTGTTTCGGGAACAACGCCAGTTTCCCCTTCTTCACCATAGACCTGATTGAACTGGTCATTGGCCATTGGGTTGTCTGGAAAAATTGGCAAGTCCAGACGCAAGCCACCCGTGAGTTTCAACTTTTCAGTGACCTGGAATTCATCCTGAACATAAAGTCCTAATTGATAAGCGTTAAAAGCTGCTGCGCCACCAGTCTGAAAAGCGCCATCATCGTCAGCAAAAGAATAGCCGATTTGATAGAATGTCGGCGCAATCGGCGTGGCCGTGGCCTGAGATTCAAAATCCTCCAGGGTCTTAAAGGCATAGTTGCCAAAGATGTTCTGCACAAAGAGATTATAGAATTTGTAGAACTCGTTGTGTGTACCGATAGTCACGGTATGGTTGCCATTGTATATCGTGAAATCATCGTCTATTGTGAAAATGTCCTGATTTAATTCGTTGGCTACTGAAGAGTTCTCCGATCCGAATACAATAGTCCGGCCGGTGGGCGCTCCCAGGTTTATCAGTGTGTACGGGAAGGAGTTGCCCAGAGGTTCGCGATCATCCTTCACAGTAGTATAACCGATCAAAAGCCTGTTGCCAAACCGAGATCCAAAAATGCTGTTCAACTCAAGGCCCGACGAATTTGTCGTAGACGGAAAATAGACACCGTTATTGTAGAATCTCAGCTGATTTGTCGACCTGCTGTTGTCGATATTTTCTCCGTAGGTATAGCTGTGACGCAACGACAGTTTATGCTTGCTGTTGATGTTCCAATCCAGCTTTACCAGGAACTTATCGCTATTCGTCTCATCATTAATTGTCTGATAACTTCCAGGGTCGTAATCAGGTGCAATACTTTTCAACGTTGCAATAGTCCTGTTCACTTCGTCGAGCGTAATATTTGACTCTGGTGAGCCCGGCTCAAAGGCGAGCGGAGTTTTCTGACGGGTGATCTCGCCATTTACGAAAAAGAATAGCTTATTCTTGATTATCGGCCCGCCCAGTCGAAATCCTGCCTGATAATCGGAATACTCAGGATACTTCACTTCCGCAGCAGTGTTGGGATTGTTTTTGCCGACCAAACTTTGATTGTTTCCAAAATAATATGCGGAACCTTGAAAAGTGTTGGAGCCACTCTTTGTCACTGCGTTTATACCACCTCCTGTAAAGCCACTTTGGCGTACATCGTAAGGCGCAATATTTATGGTAAATTCTTCGATGGCATCAAGGCTAATCGGCTCTATACCCGTCTGACCACCATTTGTTCCTGATGAACTGAGGCCGAATACGTCATTGCTTACAAGGCCATCGATTGAGAACTGATTATAACGGTTGCTACTACCCGCGAATGAAGTTCCATTTCCCGAGATATTGGCCATGGGACTAAGCTTCGTAAAATCCCTTAAGCCTCTGCTAATAGTCGGAACCGTCTGAATGGTCCTGTTATTTATATTCGATGAGGCACCTGTGCGATCGGAGCTGAAAATGTCGTTGCGTTCTGATGTGACGACCACTTCATTGAGTTCAGTGCTTACATCTTCCAGCTTCCCGTTCACGTTTGCCGCAACGCCCAGGCTAAGGTAAATGTTACCGGACGATTGTTCTTTGTAACCAACGAAGGTTATCTTCACCGTGTAAGGTCCTCCAACGCGCATACCGGGGATGGTGTACTTCCCGCTAGCTGACGCCACCGTACCGTACGTCGTACCAGAAGGTGTATGTGTCGCCACTACAGTGGCCCCAGGCAGCGGCTCTCCCTTGGAATCGGTGACCATACCTGTTAGCGAGGAAGTCGTGACCTGAGCCCACACGCCAAGCGATGCAAACAGAAGGCCTGCAATCAGTAGAAGTCTGCTCATAAAGTGTATTTAGGTTAGATTGGTAGCGGTAAAAGTACCGTAAGCACCACATTTAAGCTTTAAACCCGCTTTAAATCTTTCAACATTTTATTTACAATATCTTAACAAACCGTTGCGAATCCCAGGGACAATCGCCGATGCCTATCGACTGGTGAAACCATTCATAAAAAAACGAACCTTCGGTTCTTCAAGAATGATTTATTTAATTGCTATCGTCTCCATTCCTAAACAACTGTATGCGGCAGATTCTATTGCTTTTCATTCTCGTTACATCGTTTGCAAAATTGGCAATCGGTCAACCAGACATCAGCTATTACCTTCCCGAAGGCATCACTTTCCACCCGTCGGTGCCGACACCCAAATCCGTAATTGGCCACGAAGTCGGTGAATGGCATGTTACCCATGACCGCCTCGTTAACTACATGTATGCGCTCGACAAGGCGTCGGATCGGGTGAGCCTTGAAGTCACCGGTCAGACCTATGAAGGCAGGCCCATGCTGCTGTTAACGATAACATCGCCGAAAAATCACGAACGCCTGGAAGAGATCCGTCAGCAGCACCTGGCGTTGTCTGACCCCGCACGTGCCGGGTCGGTTGACACCAAAGCGATGCCGGTTGTTTTTTACATCGGCTTTAGTATCCA
>DATHKA010000238.1:0-16159 GCA_035489615.1 Chryseolinea sp. | reverse complement strand
TCGGCATACGAGGCAAAGCCGCCCTGCGTCATTTTAGCCTGGAAGGGACAACCACCCCCGAGTGAATTGGGGTTGTAGGACACAGAGCCGGTGTTGATTTGCTGTCGCCCATAGCCATCGCGTTGATTATTGTGAACTGTTTGAACCGGGCGGTTGATGGGTATTTCATGAAAATTGGGGCCGCCCAACCGGATGAGCTGCGTATCCGTGTACGAAAATAGCCTACCCTGCATCAATGGATCGTTGGTGAAGTCAATTCCCGGTACAACATTGCCCACGTGAAACGCCACTTGTTCGGTCTCGGCAAAGAAGTTATCCGGATTTCTATTCAACGTAAGTGTTCCCACCAACTGCACAGGAACAAGCTCCTCCGGTATCAGTTTTGTTGGATCAAGCAAGTCGAATTCGTACTTAAACTCATCAGCCTCTGGCACGATTTGCACGCCAAAGTCCCATTCGGGATAGGTTCCACTATCTATCGCTTCCCAAAGATCGCGTCTATGAAAATCCGGATCCTTTCCGGAAATAGCTTGTGCTTCGTCCCAGGCTACGGAATGCACCCCAAGACGGGGCTTCCAATGAAATTTCACAAAATGAGATTCGCCTTTCTTATTTACCAATCTGAATGTATGCACGCCGAATCCTTCCATCATGCGGTAACTACGGGGAATGGCGCGATCACTCATCGCCCACATGATCATATGCGCGGATTCAGGCATGAGCGATATAAAATCCCAAAAAGTATTATGTGCAGATGCCGCTTGTGGAATTTCGTTATCTGGTTCAGGCTTTACGGCATGAATCAGATCGGGAAACTTCATCGCATCCTGTATGAAGAATACCGGCATATTATTGCCGACGAGGTCAAAATTTCCGGCTTGCGTGTAAAACTTTACGGCAAAACCGCGCACGTCGCGGGCAAGATCCGTCGAGCCCCGGGAACCAGCCACGGTCGAGAAACGTACGAAGACCGGAATCTCTACGTCCAGTTCGGTCAGGAACTGGGCCTTCGTGTATTTTGAAAGAGACTTCGATAGCCGGAACACGCCGTGTGCAGCCGAACCACGCGCGTGTACAATTCTTTCCGGAATTCGCTCATGATCGAAGTGCGTCATTTTCTCACGGAAAATGAAATCCTCCATCAATGTGGCGCCGCGACTTCCGGCCTTCAATAAGTTTTGATCGTCGTTGATTTTGACACCTTGATTGGTTGTCATCAGTGCGTCTTCCGCGGACTCGCGATGGATTGAGAGTTCGTCGAGCTTTTCGTTCGTCGGCTTTGCTGTTGTTCGGTTTAGCTTTGGTTTCTTTGCCATGTCCAGAGAGGGTTTGATGTTAGAATGTAACAACGGGCATCGCCCGACCAACACAGAGGGCGCGCGCGCTGTTTGCCATTTGGTGGCATCGACGTTATGCACATCCTGCGCCAAGCTTGTTCTGACGCCAATAATTTCGTGACGTGATTAAAGAAAGATGGACGTGGAGGAACAGGAATGGCTCATGGCGCTGATCTTTTAAAAAGATGCCAGGCAATGTTCAATCAGCCTCCCGGAAGGCTCGAACGTTATCAATATCTGCGCATATCCAACCCCACGCGCGCGCATTTTTTCCCCACGTGTTCCACGCCCATTTCCGGACTGATATTACTTACTTGACCAACGGCAAAAAACTGTCAGAGGAATTGGTCAACTTGCTGCGATGAGGTTATGAGTTTGCGATGCATATTCATATTCGTCTTACCTTTTTGTGGGTGAATTTGGAGCCTATGCTGGGATTTTACAGAATCACGGTCATTCTTTTACTTTGCTTTCCCTCAGTGCTCGCCGCACAGGGCAGGTTGGTTTTGATTGGTGGGGGATCTGAAACTGAAGGCGGGTGGAGCGACGCGCCCTACCAGTGGATCATCGACCATGCGGCAAATAAAAGGGTGGCTGTAATCAGCTATTCTGATGAAGATAACTGGATTCCCGACTATTTTATTTCCCTCGGCGCGAGCGCCGCAACCAACATAAAGATCGCCAGCCGTACCGTTGCCGACCTTCAGAGTACCTATGATGTCCTGATGACATACGACGCCTTCTTCTTTAAAGGCGGCGACCAATCGATTTACTACACCCAGTTTAAAAACACCAGGACCATGCAGGCCGCCATCGATAAGTTTAATGCGGGTGGCGTGATGGCCGGCACGTCGGCCGGTATGGCCATCTTATCCGGCGTTACCTACACCGCCGAAAATGGATCCGTTTATCCGGACGAGACACTGGCGAATATCTATGACAAAAACGTGACCCTCGCCAACGATTTGTTTTCATTCCTTCCCGGCTTCCTGGTTGACTCGCATTTTACCGAACGCGGTCGTGTAGGCCGGCTGTTACCTTTCCTGGCGCGGTGGTATCTCGACCACGGCGAATTGGTAACGGGAATAGGTGTTGACGATCGCACAGCCTTGTGTATTGACACGGACAGGAGAGCGATCGTTTTTGGGACCGGAACGGTGTCCATCTATAACAGCCCGTCCTATGCTGTCATCCGCGATGAAACGCCGGTCGCCGATTCGATTCACGCCATCCAGTTATTACACGGTCACGGTATCGATCTGTCAACCATGCAAGTCACGAATGGGCCCAAGGACTTCATCTCACCTCAACCCAGTGACGAAACGGGTAATTATGTCGTGGCGCTGGGCGGTGGTCCGGAGGTTGTCCAGAATACAGAATTGCTGAATTTCCTCGTAAATCAAAATGGGGCCTCCGCCGACACCGTACTGGTAGTGACTGCGCCCGGCAAAGGCAAATCATTTGCCCAGAAAATAACGGATTTCGGTGGACGCGCAGTAGTAGTTGAAACCTCCAGTGCGCTCAATGACATCAGCCAACTTGACTTGCGGAATACTATCCGTAGATCCACCAAAGTGCTATTCGCCGAAAATGACGATAATCTTTTGTTCAACTTTCTGAACGGTGGACCAACCGGAGCCCTGTTGCGCACGCATATACGAAGAAATGGCATAGTCTCGGCCTTCACGGGGGAAGATAGCCGGTACGCGGGCCGCTCATTTACCACCAACCATCGATCGGATCAATATGCCGCATATTACGGTAGACTGACCTACCGGAAAGGCCTTAGCTTGCTGTCCTCGTCAGTGATCATGCCGAATACCTTCGACGCTAAAACATCAGACTATTATGAGAATACCACAGCGGCAGTTTCCTATGCCATGTTAGCCGACAGCGCGCGCTATGGTATTTACCTGAACAGTAGCAATTATCTCAAATTTTATCAACAAGGTGACCGCAATCACTTCAAGGCAATGGGTGGTCAATCCGTATTAATACTGATGAACAGCGGCACCGAAGGAGCACTCGCCTCACAGCCGGTGACCGACGGCGGGATGCCCCGCGACTATGCCGGATTTGTATCGATGCAGTACGTACTTTTGAACGGGTCGGCAGTCCTGGATGCTGGGGTGCCTTTCGTCGTGCCCGACGAAGCCTACGAATTCGAATATCCGATTGTAGGGGTGGAACATGAATTAGACCAGTCGTCCTTGCATGCATTTCCAAACCCTTCGCCAAGTGGTACCTTTCGCCTTTCTGGAAACCCCCACATTTTTCAGAAGCTGGAGCTAACCGTTATCGACCTCATGGGCAGGGTATTAGAAAAACAACAGCTTACTAGCCTGGAGCAGGCGGTGGATATTTCTGAATTTAGAGATGGCGTATACCTTTTGAGAATAGACAACGGAAAAGAAACCGTGTTTATTAAATTGGTCAAACAGCCTAATTGACCATCGAACAACGAAATGACCAGGTACGCGACAGTACGCCACTCAGTTTTGAACAAAAAAACACTATTGCATTATACTAACCCAGACTGCTTATGAGGAAACCTCTACTGTTTTTAATCTTTTCACTTTTATCCTGGTGCTCACTGGCACAGCAGCGCGCGGTTCACGGCAAAGTGACTGCAGAGGCTGATGGAACCAGTCAGCCGGGGGTGAATGTGGTCGTTAAGGGTACCCCCAGGGGCACCGTTACGGATACCAATGGCCAGTATCGCATTGAGGCGTCGCCCGACGATGTCCTGGTGTTTACCTTTATCGGTATGTCTCCACAGGAGATTGCGGTTGGGAATCGCGAAGTGATTGACGTCGCGATGATAGGGGATATTACGCAGCTTTCTGAAGTAGTTGTGGTAGGATACGGCACCGAGCAAAAGGTGTTGATGACGGAAGCCGTCGGTGTCATCAAGTCAGATGCCATTAAGGATCTTCCCGTAGCTACCGTTGATGGGGTGCTGCAAGGTCAGACGACAGGTGTGCAGGTGAGCCAGAACTCCGGTACACCAGGTGGCGCCATGTCGGTTCGCGTTCGGGGAACTACTTCGCTTAGCGGATCCGGCCAGCCATTGTATGTTATCGATGGCATCCCTTTGACTACCGGGGACTACGGACAGGTCGGTTATGAAGGACAAGGCATCAATGCATTGTCGGACCTTAACCCGAACGACATTGAGTCCATATCCGTATTGAAAGATGCTGCGGCGGCCGCTGTATACGGTGCACGTGCATCCAACGGCATCGTCCTCATCACCACAAAGCGGGGTAAGAGCGGTGCCTCGACCGTTAACTTCAACATGTACCGCGGTGTTCAGCAGGTATGGAACACGTTGGACATGCTCAATGCAGAGCAGTGGCGTGATTATCGCAAAGACCTTACCGGTGTGGAACTGCCCAACAATGATGTTGATGTTGACTGGCAGAAGGAAATCTTCCGCAGCGCACCGATCTCCAACTACGAGCTGTCCACCACCGGCGGAAATGATCGGACGAAGTTCTTTCTTTCCGGTAATTACTTCGACCAGGACGGCATTCTCATCGGCACGCGCTTCCAGCGCACGAACGTCCGGATGAACGTAGACCACAAAGTAAACGATCGTTTGAATATAGGAACGAGCATCGGCCTCACGTATTCAAAATCCAACCGCGTGGAAAGTGATGCCTCCTTACACGGACCCCTTCCCAACGGTATCTCTACGCCTGCGGTGATTTCGGTATACAATGCCGACGGAACCTATAACCAGAACGGGCCCTATTCCAATGCCGTATCCATTGCAAACGAGGCCACCAACGAGAACTTCACCTATCGTACGTTGGGCAACCTGTTTGCCGACTACCGGATCATTGATGGCCTGACGCTCACATCGAAATGGGGTGTCGACTTTTACAACCTTCGCGAACATGCTTTCGAATTCAACACCGTGCAGGGACAGAAGTACAACGGCCTCGGTTTTGAAACTTATACCAATGTGCTCAACCTCATAGGCAACAACTCCGTGCGCTATGAAAAGACATTTGGCAAACACAACGTCGACGCCACAGTAGGGATGAGCTTCGAGAAACGAGAAACGCGCAACTCTTATATGCGCGGCCAGGACTACGCGGATGAAAACCTGCAGTACATCAATTCCGCGGCCACCAAAGTAGACGTTACGGCAAGTGCCTTGGACCACGGTCTGCTTTCCTACTTCGGGCGCTTTAATTACAACTACAATGAGAAGTATCTACTTTCACTGTCGGGTCGTATTGATGGATCGACCAACTTCGGACCAAATCATCAGTACGGTTTCTTCCCCGCGGCTTCCGCAGCATGGCGGATAAGCCAGGAAAGCTTCTTTGAGGACAATGTTTCCGTGATATCGGAATTGAAAATCAGAGGTAGCTACGGACTGTTGGGAAATGAAGAACTGTCGCCGTTCTCGTACCAGGCGATGTATGGAACGTCGTCGTATCGCGGTCAGCCTGCCATTTATCCAAATCAGATACCCAATCCGGATCTGAAATGGGAATCTACCGCTCAACTCGACATTGGTATCGATGCAGGCTTCTTTGAGGATCAATTGACGCTTTCGTTCGACTATTATGATAAGCAGACCAAAGACCTGCTGTTGAACAGGCCCTTACCAGGATCGTCGGGATTCAGCACGATGTATCAAAACGTAGGTGAACTTGAAAACAAGGGAATTGAAATCAGCCTGGGTTACAATGCACAATTCGGTGACCTGCGCTGGAATTCTCGTCTGAATATATCGGGAAACAGGAACCAGGTGACCCGTCTTTACGACAACCAGCCCATTGATGCCGGCCGCGGTGGAAACCGGATCATGGTGGGAGAACCCATCGGTGTATTTTATGGCTTCAAGTCTCTGGGTGTAGATCCGTCGACGGGTGATATCGTTTTTGCAGACACCAATTTCGACGGCGAGGTTACCACCGATGACCGCACCGTCATAGGTGATCCCAACCCGAAGTTTATCGGCGGTTTTACCAATACGATAAACTACAAGGGTTTTGACCTTAGCCTGTTCCTGCAATGGTCATATGGAAATGATGTGTTCAACGGATCGCGCCTCTACCTCGAATCACTGCAGGGAGGTGACAACCAGACAACGGATGTCCTTCGACGGTGGAGAGCGGTGGGAGATATCACCGATGTTCCACGCGCTACCTCCGACCCGGTGGCGGCCGCAGCCAACAAGCGCGAGTCATCGCGCTTCATCGAAGACGGATCTTATCTGAGGGTGAAGAATCTAACGCTGGGCTATACGCTACAACAACGATTCTCCAGCAAGATCATGCTGTCGAGCATCCGCGTTTACGCCAGTGCGCAGAACCTTCTCACGTTCACTGATTACGGCGGTCTCGATCCGGAGGTGAACTATAGTGGCAATGACGTGCAGGTGGTGGGAACCGACTTCTTCACGTTCCCGCAAGCCCGTGCCATTACCCTGGGTATCAACGTTAAATTCTGACGCACATGAAAAAATTATTCATACTTATAATCACTTTACTTCCGCTGGCTTCATGTGACGTGCTGGATGTTGAATCGCAGAGCGCGATACCGGAAGACAAGGCCATCAAAGACAAAGCGGGAATTGAGAAAGGCATTCTGGGCGCTTACACGTCGTTTCAGTATCTTGGTTACTACGGTCGTTCCTACATTATCTTTTCCGATCTCGCTGCCGATAACCTCGAACATTCCGTGGATGGCACCGCGCAGAATTATGCGCAAATAGACAATAACGCCGTGTTGCCCGAGAATGACGCGGTTTCAGATGTGTGGACCAGCGCCTACGAAGGAATTAACATCGCTAACAACATCATTGCCAAAGTTCCCGAAATGGCCGACATGACTGCCGCAGAACAGAACGCGGCGCTGGCCGAATTGTATTTCGTCCGCGCATTCAATCACTTCAGCCTCGTGAACTGGTTTGGTGCTATCCCTATCAAGATAACGCCCACCATAGGCGCGACGGGCCTGGATGTAGCTCGCGACCCGGTTGCTAAAGTTTACGATCAGATCATCGCCGACCTAACGTTTGCTGAACAGAATCTGGGGAACGGTTCTACCAAAGTGAGGGCTTCAAAAAATGCGGCCACTGCGCTGCTGGCGAGAGTGTACCTTTACAAAGGAGACTATGCCAACGCGAAAGCCAAGGCGACGGATGTGATCGACCACGGCGGATATGATCTTCTGGACTATGCCGATGTGTTCGAGGATGAGTCGGCCGAATCGATTTTCGAAATCGACTTTACTGAGATCAACCGGAATCGTATTGCTGAGTACAATTTTCCCAAGACGTTGAACGGACGACGGGAGGTAGCGCCCACGGCGTCAGTACTGGCCGCATATGAGACGGGCGACGCGCGGTTCGATGCTTCCATAGCGTTCGCCGGTACTTTGGCATATCCCATCAAATATGATGACCTGAGTCTTGGCGCCGACAACGTGATCATCCTGCGATTGGCGGAGATGTATCTCATCCGCGCAGAAGCGGAGGCCAAGTTGCAAGGAAACATTCTGGCCATTCAGCAGGACATCAATGTGGTGAGAACGCGTGCTAAGTTGTCAGACACTTCGGCCAGCACCTACGACGAGCTAACGCGCGTCGTTGAACGCGAAAGAAGAGTGGAGTTTGCCTTCGAAGGACACCGTTGGTTTGACCTGGTGCGCACGGGAAGGGCGGTCGATGTTTTATTGTCCGTGAACAGCGCGAACCAAACCCTCTGGCCGATTCCATTGACCGAGATGGTGACCAACAAGAACCCTGAAATGGAGCAAAATCCCGGCTATTAATAAATCTGAATCTGAAAATCTAGCAATATGAAATTGAAGTTATACACATACCTCATACTCTTTCTCGTGTTTGTCTGCGCCATTTCCTGTCAGGACGACGAAGAACCAGCGCCTCAGGCCGCGGCCACCTTCACGGTGGATAAGTCCACGGCACAGGTAGACGAGACCATTCAGTTTACCAATACATCGGAGAATGCCACTGCTTTTAAGTGGAGTTTTGGCGATGGCACAACATCTAAGGAGGTATCACCCAGGAAATCGTTTGAGTCGTCGGGCACGTACCTGGTGAGCCTGGTGAGTACCGGTGAAGGAGGATCCACCATTTCGAACCTGAGCGTTACGGTGGTGCCGTCTCCTGCCTTTACCGTAGAGGATGCCGACAACCTGGTGGCGCTAACGCCGATTCAGTTTACCAATGCATCGAAAGGCGCTACTTCGTTTCTGTGGTCGTTTGGCAATGAAGCAGCCTCCACCTCAACTGATGAAAATCCCACGTTCACTTATTTGAAGGCGGGCGCGTACAAAGTAACCCTTAAGGCTACTAGTCCTGAGGGTTCTACGACTACCGAAAAAGAGATCATTGTAAAGGCCGCTACTTCTGAAATTTATTTTGCCGAAAACAATAGTGAGCTCCTCAAAAAACTGGCGTTGGACGGTTCGGGAGCTGTTAGCAATTTCCTTGATGTGGCGGGTATGATTGGCGTTGGATTGGCATACGATGATGTTCATGGCAAAATCTATTTCAGCGACTTTGCAGTGACCTACGAAGGCAAGATATGGAGTGTAAATCTGGATGGGTCAGAGCTCACCGCCATTGCATCGGACCTCATAGAGCCCTATGCGGTTGCACTGGATGTACCCAACGGAAAAGTGTACTGGGTTGATGAAGCGGACGACAACGACGATGGTCATATCTATCGCGCCAACTTCGATGGGAGCGACCGTGAACCGATCGTTACCATGAGCGGCGCTGGCTTCCGTGCCATCGCGCTGGATTTGAAAAATGACAAGATGTACTTCTACGAGGTAAATAACGAAGACCTCTACATTGCCGACCTCGATGGTAGCAATGCCACACCGATCCTGTCGGGAATATATGGTTACGCGATCATGGTTGATTCAAAGCATGACAAGATCTACTTTGATGAACAAAACGATGAGCAGCTAAAGCGTGCTAACCTCGACGGAAGTGGAGTTGAAATGGTCGACGACAACGGTTCGCGCATATACGGTATGGTTATGGATGCCGAGAAGGACAAACTGTACTGGTCGGGAAGAGATTCGGGTACGATCGAGGAAGCCGACATGGATGGCAACAACCAGGTAACGCTGAAATCCGCATTGGGAAGCCCACGAGGAATATTCTTAAGAAAATAAGCTGACGCATGAAGAAACTATTCAACATCATGCTGATCGCGATCGGCATCATCACGGCGAACAGTTGCGCTGACGACAGCTATCCTGTGCCGCCCGCCAGCACCGTGCCGAAGTTTACCTTTACGATCGACAATGACGCATTTGCGCCGGCAACGGCAAACTTCGCGAACGCGTCGATCGTGCCGGAACGCGCAGGAACAGTAGCCTATACGTGGAATTTTGGCGATGGCACGTCCTCTGTGGAAACAAGCCCGGTTCACATGTTTGAGGCGCCCGGCGCGTATGTCGTGAAACTGGTAGCCGTAACAAGTGAATCGCTGGAAATCAACGAAGTAACGCAAACCATCGTCGTGAGAGATCCCAATGCTACGGGCGTTCCGCTGTTCTTCACAGACGGTTCGGAGGTGTTCGGAAGCATCATCAATTCGGCAGCGCCAATTGCTGCGTCTATTGGCATCACCTCGCTCCAGGATTCATATGGCATGGTGGTGGACACGGTCAATGATAAATTGTACATCGCCGACTTCGATGCACAGAGTATTTTCGTTTCCGACCTCGATGGAAAGAACCTGGCAACGTTCAGATCCAACATCGGCCAACCCGATGCCGTGGTGATCGACTATGATACCAAGTCGTTGTACTGGGATACTGACAGCGGCATAAGGCGCGCAGACATGACGAACACGGATGTAAGCCAGTTCGAAGAGTTTGTTACCGGTCATGGCGCGGACGA
This sequence comes from Chryseolinea sp., assembly GCA_035489615.1. GTDB lineage: Bacteria > Bacteroidota > Bacteroidia > Cytophagales > Cyclobacteriaceae > Chryseolinea. Next base: position 5,914 of record DATHKA010000238.1, on the reverse strand, counting down.
TCCGGAAGGTATAGCCATCGACAACGCAACGCGAACGCTTTTCTGGAATAACTACAATGGCAACGTCTGGACCAAGAAACTGGATGGAACAGGCGAAAAACTGCTAGTCACCAATGGCGGCGGGGGTAGCATCATCGTAGTGGGCACCAAGATATACTTCGATGACTTCGTGGCCAGTGGCGATGTTCAACTGAAAAACGCAAACTTCGACGGCACAGGAATAGCAACCGTGGCTACGTCAATCAGCCGGGTCGTGTATGGTCTGGGATATGACAAGCACGGCAAGAAGATTTACTGGGTGGACCGTAATCTGAACACCATTTCCCGCGCGAACCTCGACGGAACGTCCACGGAGCCATGGCTGGTTGCAGCCTCATCGCCGCGTGGTATTGCCATCGGCAAGAAGAAATAAAATATACTGATCGGTATATTTTGACGGTCTTCACGGTGTGTCAATCTTTTTTAAAATGTTCATGCTCAAAGCAAAAGCTTCGGGCATGAACATTTTTTTATGAACCTTTACAATATGAAAAGAATAGCCGGTACTTTATTTCTTAGTTTCTTTTGTGTGGCCGTTGCCTTTTCGCAGACGAAAGCACCTAAAGGAAAACTTTTTATTATCGGAGGCGGTTCCCGCCCTGATGCTATGGTGGATCGCATTATTAAAGAAGCTGGATTGCTTCAAGGTGGATACGGGATCATCCTGCCCATGTCAAGCGAGGATCCGGACTCAGCCGTGTGGTACGCCAATCAACAGTTTATCAAAAAAGGGATACAGAGCGTCTACGGCGTGAACTTCCGCAAAGGGCAGGCATTTAGTGCGGCTAAGCTGGACTCTGTAAGAAACGCGAAGCTCATTTACATTTCCGGAGGCGACCAGGTAAGATTTATGGATGTCGTACAGGGAACGGACATCGGGAAGGCGATTCACGAAGCATATAGCAAGGGTGCGTTGGTGGGAGGTACAAGTGCTGGTGCGGCCGTGATGAGCAAGATCATGATTACCGGTAATGAATTGAAACACGCCGACTACTCGTCTACGTTTCGCAACATTGAAGCCGATAATATCGAAACAAAACCAGGCTTGGGCTTTATCGAAAACGCCATCGTTGATCAACACTTCGTAAGGCGTAGTCGCTACAACCGGCTCATCAGCGCCGTTATTGAGTATCCCGATGTCAAGGGCATTGGTATCGATGAAGCAACAGCCATTCTTGTTTCCGGAAACACGGCGGAGGTTGTCGGCGATTCGCAGGTCATTGTCTTTGAAAATCCGAAGCGCTCGAAAGTGGTGAAGGAGGGCAAGCTGAGCGCGAAGGGGATTGTGATGAATATTTATCTGGCGGGCGAGACTTTCAGTCTGAAGTAGGACTGGTTCGTGGCTGAGTTTCTTTGACCTTTTTCAAGAAATAAAAAACAAATCCTGCTACTGTTCGAATACCGGTGTTGTTGGTACCGGTGCCTGTCCACGTAGAAAATGGGGCTGCTTCAAAAAACAGTCCGGCATGCTGAAAAGGAAAAGGAAATGCCTCAACTCCAACTGGGGTGACGAATCCGTATCGATGCGATTGTTCTGCCGCAAAGTTCCAATCTGCGCGTGCTCCGATTCCGATATGGAAGCGCACGCGATCGTAACGAACGATCCGGTATATTCCGGAGGCTTCGGTTACAAATGAGCCAGAGGACGGATTTGCAAAGAGATTGGCGCGCGTTGCGCGAACATCCAGCGCAAACCGTTTGTCTTTCGACGATCTGTAACCAAAACCGGTCTCCGTGCCAGTAGGATAGATTCCAATGCCGGCGCCTGTCGCTGGTGACTGTGAGTGGACCGAAGACCACATGAAACAAAGGACGAGTGAATTGAGTAATAGAATTCTTTTCATTTCGCTTTTTTGCTGCGAATGTCATGGGTTAATGATGGAAATGAAAATTGACAACTGGCGACTCAGCAAATTATGTAATGAAATGGTTGTTAAATGTAATGAGTTGAATTCCACACTATGTCCACCGGCATAGGATGCCATTCATTTGTAACGGAGGGCTCTGCCAGGAACGCTGATCGGGATACTGCTCACGAACATGATCTTCAGCTGGTTTATCGTGTCACACATTCCAGGGGCCATCGCCAATCTCCTGGCCCGATAACGGGAATGAGATGACCAGTGTGTTCTCCGCTTTGGCGTTTTCAGGAACGGCATTGATTATCGTCAGTCTTTCTAACCGGGTTAGAAATGTTTAAGGAGGTGGTAGTCGCGCTTACGCTGGAGGCGACGCATTGGCTTTACGGACTACGCTGTACAACATAGTAAAATTAACGGCCGCCAATAGCAACATAGGAATTCTTCGATAGAACATGTCGGTGGAAATGAGCCGCTCAAGGAGGTCGGAAGAAAATGCAGCCATGCTAAATTCATCGACTTAGAAACAATATACAGAGAAACGTCGCAGGCATCCGGTTACGCGGGATACTTTTCGCAGGCATCGGGGTCGACGTAAAGACACCCGATAACCAAGTCTTAAAAAAATTATCAAAAACATTGTGCAAGTAATAACTTGCGTGTATGTTTGCAACCGAATAGTTGCATTCAGGATGATAAAGCAAACACGCAGAGACGTTTTTCAGGCTATTGCCGACCCTACACGCAGGGCCATTCTGGCGTTGTTAGCCATGCAGGCGATGACGCCCAATGCCATTGCCGAGCATTTCGACTCCACGCGCCAGGCCGTATCAAAGCATATTCATATTCTGGCGGACTGTCAGCTCTTAAGACAGGAGCAAAGCGGTACGCAGATTTATTATCACCTAAATCCAACAAAAATGAAAGACGTGGATGAATGGCTTGCACCGTTCCGTAAGCTATGGGAGGATCGATTCGACAGACTCGATAAAGTGTTGGACAAATTGAAGCACAAACAAAAATGACGATGAAAAACGAAACAAAGATCGTGGCCAACCCCGGCATTCAGGAGTTCTTTATTGAGCGAGAATTTGAAGCTCCGAGAGAGCTAGTGTTCAAAGCATTCTCTGAACCGGACCTGCTGCTTCAATGGGTTGGCCCAAACAACCTCAAGATGGTGATTGATAAGTTCGACAACCGGTCGGGCGGTTCGTATCGCTTTGTTCATATCGATAAACAGGGAAATCGATACGGATTCAACGGGGTCATTCACGAAGTTGCCGCACCGGAGCGTGTCATTCGAACATTTGAGTTTGAAGGCTTACCGGAACGCGGGCATGTATCGATGGAGATTGTTTTGTTCGAAGTGTTGGCGAATGACAGGACCAGATTAAAAATACAGAGCATATTCATGTCGGTTGCCGACCGGGACGGCATGATCGCGTCGGGAATGGAAGGCGGCATGAACGAGAGTTACTTGAAGTTGGATGATTTGCTTAAAAGAATAGTCTAGTGCCATGACAAGCCTAACACATGTCCAAAATTCGTCAAGCGTGAACATACTCGCGGCGAAGTTGTCAATTGTGGCTGCTGCCATTTCAATCGTAGCGCTGCTTAGTCTTCATGTTTTAAGTCCGGAATTTGGTCCGTCCTGGCGGATGGTCAGCGAATACGCAAATGGCGGATTTGAATGGGCGTTGTTTATTTTCTTTATTTTTTGGGGCCTGAGCTCGTGGTGTCTCGCATTTGGGCTGTGGCCTTACGTCTCATCGATGGCAGCAAAGGCGGGTGTCCTATTCCTGGTAATTTCTGGATTGGGGCAAATACTGGCCGCGTTCTTTAACGTAAATCACCCGCTTCACGGCCTCACAGGTACATTGGGTATTCCAACCCTGGTAATTGCTTCCTTATTGATCTCTTATCATCTGAAAGACAGGTCAACAGCCTCCGAGTTCGGTCCCTGATGGAGTTGTTGCCGTTGTTGGATATGCCAACAGGATTTTAATCGCTGTGTATATAGGCTGGTTGCTATTCGTTGCTAGTATCCTTTTAAGGACGGCCAAAGCAAATTCACTATAAACGATATGGCGAGGGTATGTGACATGGCTTGTTCCGCTGTTAACTATCTTGCCTGAGTTTATGGTGGAAATCGGTGAGGACAAATTACGCGAGGCTGTCCACCATCACTTTGTAGTCGCCTTAAAGATGACCATCAATTTCATGATCTCTTCCTTACTTTCAATATAAACAGCCTCCGGATGCACCTTGTTAAAAGATTCTATGAAGTTGTTATAATCACCTTCCGACATCGCAAAAGTTTTCTGAAAGTAGCTTTTGGTTTCTTCGGACACAATCACGCTTAGGTACGTCTCCGATTGTTTTGCTTTTTCTCTAACAGTATTCAGTTTTTTCCTCTCCTTTTCTGACTTGAACATGCTGGTGATCAGCCCACCCAGGGAAACACCAGGACCAAAAGTCTCCACCATATAGCCGGAACCCGGCCCGGCGGGATTTCGAAAAGCGCTCGGCATTACTATCACACTTTTCCATTTGTCGGCTCCGTGAGGAGTGAAGGTTCCGTATATCGTCACCGGTTTCAGCGTCAGGGCAAATTCACGAAGGAATATGATCATGGCCTCTTCATTTGACCGGACGACCTTCGTCTTTCTGGCGTGTCCCAGTAAGGTGAACAGTATCGAGTCACCAGGATTTGCACTTAGCTTAAAACTCCCATTTTCATCTGTAGTTGCTCCGTGGTTTCTCGTTTGATTGATCACGGTAACGTACGCCAGGGGTTGTAGCGTCAACGAATCATAAACAATGCCTGTTATGGTCATGCCAACGCGTTGGGCATACGCCGGTGTATACGCCCAGGCTACAAAAGCGGCGATTATGTAAAAGTAGCGGAGCCATCTCTGCATGTTGAGCGTAAGATGCAGCTGAGGGGTATTAAGTTTTACGCCGGACCGTTTTTTTGAAGAGTAAAACGGTTTTATTCCGGATGCGAAGCAGCTTACTATAGGTCATGGCCTGTCGCTCATGCCGATCAGCGACTGTACAACCAGGTTGCCAGGCGGTCAGAGGGACGGCGGCAGTGCCTGAAAAGCTGTAGACGAGCGCGCGATAAATACCTTGTAGACGATACGCGGGTCTGCCAAGAAGAAATCCATTACACACAGAGTCTAAGGAGTTTTTGAGCTACTGGCCGCACGTTGATTTTCGGTTGCGTACCTGGAATGTAGCGATGGAAGCGTTGCGCTTCGTAGGATGGTTAAAGACCGAGTCATAGGAGTACTGCGTTTCGTTCGTGAATGCTTCGACGCTACGCGTCGGGGATCGTGGGTGCGTACTTGGAAGGGCTGGCGTAGGAAGGGATGTAGAGACTTGGAAGTTTTTTAAAATCCATTACACACAGAGAAGTCACGGCGCTATTGAGCTTCTGGCCGCACGTTGATTTTTACCGTGATGTTCCTTGTAGATAGTCAATGGAAGGGCTGATCTTCGTAGGATGGTTAAAGACCGAGGCATCGGAGCACTGCGTTTCGTTCGTGACTGCTTCGACGCTTCGCGTCGATATACAGTGAGTGCTTAAATTTAAATTTTCCGAAGTAATTTCGATTTGAACTGACAGTTTCGGTGATGACGCACGCAAGCGGCCCCGACGCGTCGCGTCGAAGCACACCCGTCGCGCCGCAGTGCTCCTATGGCTCCGCCTTTAATCATCCTACAACGAGCAACCCTTCCTAACTACATTCCAGGTACGCAACCGAAAATCAACGTGCGGCCAGTAGCTCCGAAGCTCCTTAGACTCCGCGTATGATGGATTTCAAAAACTTTCAAGTCTCCACGCCCCTTCCTACACCAGTCCTTCTAAGTACGCACGCATCATCCCCGACGCATCGCGTCGAAGCACACCCGTCGCGCCGCAGTGCTCCTATGGCTCCGCCTTTAATCATCCTACAACGAGCAACCCTTCCTAACTACATTCCAGGTACGCAACCGAAAATCAACGTGCG
>DATHKA010000237.1:0-3431 GCA_035489615.1 Chryseolinea sp. | reverse complement strand
TGTGACTATCATGGACGTGAACATCGATCGTCTGCGCTACCTCGATGACGTGATGCCTACCAATGTGCGCACTTTGGTTTCAAATGAGTACGCCATTCGCGCTATTATCAAAGATTCGGACCTTATCATCGGTGGCGTGCTGATCCCTGGTGCGAAGGCGCCGAAGCTCATTACCCGTGATATGCTAAAGACCATGCGTCCCGGCACTGTTTTGGTTGACGTGGCGGTTGACCAGGGTGGATGTATCGAGACTTGCCGGCCTACGACCCACGAGGATCCAACGTACGTGATCGACGACATTGTCCACTATTGTGTGGCAAACATGCCTGGGGCGGTCCCTTATACTTCCACTTTGGCCTTGACGAACGCCACGCTGCCGTACGCCATCCGGCTCGCCAACATGGGCTGGAAGCACGCAGCGCAGAACAATGCCGACCTGCGCAATGGCCTGAACGTTATTCACGGCGAAGTGGTATACAAGGCCGTCGCGGACGCGTTCTCGCTGCCCTATACCGACGTGAAGAAGTTTTTGTAGCACAACTGATTTGTATGTAGTTGGCGCAAGTCTTCCCGTTCTCCAAATTTCCCCTCCTCTCCCGTTAAACCTCCGGAATTGTACTATCTTATAACACCCTAACCTACCACTCTCCATCGTATGAGACGCCTGTCAGCCATTATGTTCACTGACATCGTCGGATACAGTACCCTTACCCAGGAAAACGAGGCCCAGGCACTTCGCCTCCTGGAAACGCATCGCGCTATTCTCCGCCCAATATTCCTGGAGTACGGCGGACGCGAGATCGAAACTGCCGGTGACCTTTTCTTCGTCGAGTTCAACAGCGCGGTTGAAGGTGTATCGTGTGCCGTACGTATTCAGCAGACCTTGTTCGAGAGAAATCAAGGGAAGCCAACGAATGATCAGATTCGCCTGCGAATTGGTCTCCACATCGGCGACGTCGTCTATGTCGATCAACATGTGCATGGCGACGGTGTGAATATCGCCGCGCGCATACAACCGCTCTCCGATCCGGGAGGCATCTGCATTTCCGAAGATGTTGCCCGGCAGGTGCGGAACAAGGTCGACTTTCCGGTCGTGAGCCTCGGCCAACGCAAGCTGAAGAACATCACGATGCCGATGGAAGTCTTTGGGGTGTTGTTGCCCTGGGAGAAAGATCCTTCTCAGAAAAATATAAAACATCGGAAGCGTAGAAAGGTGGCGGTCGCCGTATCGGCAGCGTTGCTGATGTTAGTCGCAACGGCCGCTTTCTTATGGATCCACGAAATGCCGACCAGCCAGGATCCCTTCTCGCTTCGCCTGGCAGTACTCCCGTTCGAAAATCTCGGCGGAGATTTGCAGGATGATTACTTCGCCGACGGCATGACCGAAGAACTGATCTCCAGTTTGTCCAAGATCCACAACCTCCACGTCATTGCCCGTACCTCCACAATACAGTACAAGAACGTGGCAAAGTCGATCTCCGAAGTCGGGAACGAGTTGCACGTTGGATCCATTATTGCAGGAACGGTTCGGAAGTACGACAACAAAGCGCGTGTAGCGGTCCAGTTGATCGATGTAGCCACGCAGGAACACATTTGGTCGATGGAATACGATCGATCGATGCAAGATATCTTATCTATTCAAACGGAAATAGCCCGTCATGTTGCCGGCAAGCTTCGGGTGATTCTGGCGTCTTCTGAGAAACATCAGTTGGACAAGCCTTATACCGCCGACCCTCATGCGTTCGAAGAATATTTGATTGGCAAGCACTACCTCAACGCGCGCACCACCGGAAGCATCAGGATGGCAGTGGAACACCTGGAGAGATCGGTAGCGCTTGACCACGAATTTGCGTATGCCTATGCCTCACTTGCCTATTGTTATTCATTGTTGAGCGGCGCCGGGTTTGGTACCCTTCCAGACGGCCCCGCGCACCAAAAGGCACGTGACGCCGTGCAACGTGCACTGGCTATCGACGAGACCTTGGCGGAGGCCCATGCAGCACAAGCCTACATCAATTTTCGAATAGACTGGGATTGGGAAAAAGCCGACACGGAGTTTCGTCGTGCCATCGAACTGAAACCTGGCTACTCAACGGCACATGAGTGGTATGCGCTATTTCTTAGCATGCACAAAAGGTTTGACGAGTCATTGCGCGAAATGAAAGTCGCCGTGGAACTCGATCCGATGTCCCTGGCCGTAAACAACGGGCTCGGCCGCGTGTACCATTACCGTGGTGAGATGGATCGCGCAGTAGAGCAGTTCCGGCACACGCTCACTATTGACTCCACATATGGCGAGGCCTACTTTTCGCTGTCGATGTCGTATTTCAAAATGCGCAAGTATCCTGAGGCCGAGAAAGAGATGCTGCACGCATTAGCCCTTACCGGCAGACGTCCCGTTATGATAGGTTTGCTGGGCTGCCTGTATGCACAGACCAACCGAAAGGCCGAAGCCGAAAAACTGCTGCAGGAGGTTCAGGGTGAGAAGGCAGACAAAGACCTGCTATATGCCCGAGCCCTGATTCTATTGGGTCTCCGGCGCACGGACGAAGCGATGGCTATTTTCACAGACCTTGTTCACGAAAAGTATTCCATGATGGTCTACATGAACGTCGAGCGGGACTACTTTGACAAACTCGACGCGGCAAAGCTACAACCTTTGCTCGAGCTCATGACAAAAAAAACACCCCTCCCACCGTGACTTTCCTCTCCTCCCCTCCTTACACTACTAAATCAAATCCCGACCCTATGGCACAACTTTCCGCTCCTGGAGGAAATCACGGAGCTCGTCGCTCCATACACCTCGACATGACTCCCATGGTTGACCTCGCGTTCCTGCTCCTCACCTTCTTCGTCCTCACGATGACCATCAAAGATGAGTTTGTTTTAAAGATGAAAATGCCGGAGCAAGACTCGAAGGTCGATCCACCTGTGGTCAGCAAATCCCGTGTTCTAACGGTATTGCTAGGCGAATCAAACCAGATCTTCTATTTCCAGGGCAGTGACCCTTTACAGTCGACTGACTTCGGGCCAACGGGAATCAGGAAGGTACTGAGCGAATCAATGACCAAACGGGATGACCTGGTGGTTCTAATCAAACCCACATCGAAGTGCCGCTATCAGAATCTCATCGACATCATGGACGAAATTCGCATCGTAGGATTGGAGAACTATTTTTTGGTGAAGGAGACGGGTGAGGACCGGGCGCTGATGCGGAATGAGGTTGTGAGGTAGAAGAGGTTAGCGCAAGTTAGGTTATGAGGGTAGCTGAGGTTAGCGCAAGTCTTCCACTTCACAATACAAAATTAAGCAGGCATTTGACGGGAGACTTGTGCTGGTAATGAGCTTATGTCTGGTGATGGAACTATACCAGTCTTCAGACTGGTGGGATGCATCGCCAGATGATGGGTTGCACAAGTCTCCCTGATGGG
>DATHKA010000236.1:0-2266 GCA_035489615.1 Chryseolinea sp. | reverse complement strand
GGATGCAGCGTGAGCAAACACAGGGCCTCGCAAGCGCCATCACGTCATTTTCTATGGAAGACAATGGTCGGCCTCCAATGAAAATCGCGAACAAAGCTGCAGCCGGCAGTGTGAGCATGTCAAGATTAACGAGAACTTCTTTCCCACAGTACTAGAATGCGCGATCTCATTGGCGCCTGGATCCGGGCTATCAAATTGCCGTCGTTGCTGATGGCAGGATGACATGATACCTTCCCGGCCGCGTTGCATATTCAATTTCGCTGGCCAATTTGCGCCGGTCCAAGGATGAAACCGCCATGACGGTGCCGGCACACTCTTTCCGAGTGCTTATTTATTCTCTATTTCTAGGAGCACTTGTTCCTTCAACACTTGCGCAGACGTATCCGACCAAGGCGATACGGTTGATTGTGGGATATGCGCCGGGCGGTCCGAACGACATCTTGGCTAGACTGGCTGGTCAGAAGGTTTCGGCGAGCCTTTCGGTTCCGGTAACCGTTGACAATCGTCCCGGCGCAGACAGCATGATAGGAAGTGAAATTGCGGCTCGCTCTGCCCCTGACGGTTACACAATCGTGATCGTGAGTGCCAGTTCCACTATCCATCCAAATTTGTATGCAAAGATGAACTTTGACTTGGTTAAGGATTTTTCGCCAATAACGGTACTTGCCTCCAGCACCTTCGTCGTTGTTGTACATCCGGCCTTACCGGTGCGCACTATTAAGGAGCTTATTGCGTTGGCAAAGGCAAAACCTGGCCAAATCAATTACGCCAGTTCAGGTGCTGGTGGCACGTTGCATCTTGCCGCTGAACTATTTAAGTCGATGGCAGGAATTAATATTAATCACGTCGTTTACAAAGGGGGCGCACCTGCGGCTATCGACGTTGTGGGCGGACACGTCGAATTAATGTTTAGCCCCATGGTAGTGGCAATGCCACATGTGAAGTCTGGAAAGATTCGAGTATTGGCAGTGACAGGCAGCAAACGCTGGCCTACGCTGATGAACGTTCCCACCGTTGCAGAATCGGGTGTACCGGGCTTTGAAGCAACCGGATGGTACGGGGTGCTTGCTCCAACTGGCACTCCTCGCCCGATCATCCTTCGGCTAAATCAGGAGTTCGTGAAAGCCCTAGCGCTACCTGACGTTCAACAGAAGCTCGCTGGGTTCGATTTGGAAGCCGTCGGTAATTCCCCCGAGCAGATGGCAGAACTTATCAAAATGGAAATCGCGAAATGGGGAAAAGTGATAAAAGAGGCAAAAATTTCGCTTTGATCCACCAGTTGCTGCATTTTCGTTGCCGTTCTTTTCTAAACTCGAATTCTTGTTGCGACAACTGCGTCGACACACGTCTGGCGACGCGAAAATTCAGTAGTTTTAGCTAGCACGAGTCACTCAGGAGGTTGTGTGTCCAACGGTAAAGAGCAAGAAGCCCTTAACGTTCACGATTTACGGCTGATGGCCAAGGAGCGCTTGCCGCATTGGCTGTTTGAATTCGTTGACCGTGGTACAGAGGATGAGGTTGCTTTACGTAACAATCGCGCGGCGTTCGAGCGTATCAAGCTCAAGACCCGAGTTCTGGTTGATGTTTCGAAGCGGAACCAAGAGATTACCCTTTTTGGGAAAAAGCATGGTATGCCGCTCGGTATTGCGCCAACCGGTCCTGCTGGAATGCTTTGGTACAAAGGTGAACTGGAGCTCGCACGTGCAGCAAAAGCCGCAAATATTCCCTTCACCCTCGCCACGGGCTCACAGACGAGTATGGAGGACGTCGCCAAGCTTGTTGGCGGAACGTTATGGTTTCAGCTCTACATGTGGTCGGACGTGCGCATGTCTCACGTACTTGTCGACCGAGCGAAGAATGCGGGATTCGAGGCGCTTGTTGTCACAGTTGACGGCCCAGTGGGAACGAACCGTGAATACAACATCCGCAACGGATACACAGTGCCTTTCCGTTACACCAGTAAGAATACAGCTGCAGTGTTGGCGAGGCCAAGCTGGCTCATCAACGTTATTATGCGTTACTGGATGTCCGGCGGTATGCCCACCCGCGCAAACTACCCTGAAGGAATGACGGAAAAGTTCACCCACGTCTCCAATGCCGAACGCAAGACCAAGAACGATTCGCTCTCGTGGGCCGATCTCGGCGTGCTACGCGATATGTGGCCGGGCAAACTTATGGTGAAGGGGATACTGACGCCAGCCGACGCCGAGGAGGCGATTAAACGCGGTGCGGATGGGATCATCGTTTCGAATCATGGGGGACGGAA
>DATHKA010000235.1:0-16957 GCA_035489615.1 Chryseolinea sp. | reverse complement strand
CCAGAAACTTACAACGCGGATTTCAAACGATTGAAAAATAGCCGGATGTCAGTTATACGTATGAAATGCAATAAAAGCAAAGCCACCCCACGTGTTAGCAGTAGCAGGTATCGCACATTCGCTTCCCTGAAGGGCGTCGTTCGTGACAGTGGGTCTCAGGGATAAGCTGGCAGGAACAGGCAGCGATGGGTGCTTCCTTCGATTGGGCATTCTACGTGTATCGATACCGTTGTGCCTTGACTCATTCCCGGCGCGGATGATACGGACCTATTCAAAGACCGTGCAACGCAGCCAACAACGATTCAATACTGGCGAACGTGAGGTGCTGGTCCAACGTCCAGGTAAGTTTTCCTTCCGCGGATTCATGCAACCCAATGGTCCGATCCGCGTCATCGGTCACCACCACATACCCGCAGCGTGCCAGCGCATTGCGCGTCCACAGCGCCGCAGCGCTCTCGCCGGCCACGGCCACTGTAGGCGACCGACTCGGTACATGTTGAACCTTTCCGGTACGAAGGTCGAATCCCTTAAGTTTGAAGATCTCATCGAACATTCCCTGTAACACCAGGTCTTCAGGTGTTCCCGTCAACAGGGTGTCGCCACGGCCTGCGAGCCAGACCTCGTCGGCTGTCTGCAGGGCGAGGTCGAGTTCGTGTGTGGCCATCACAACCGCCTTGCCTGATTCGTGTGCCAGTTTCCGGAGCAGCAGGGTAATCTCGAGTCGATTGTTCAGATCCAGGTGCGCTGTAGGCTCGTCCAGCAGGATAAGGGAGGTCTCTTGCGCGAGTGCGCGGCCGATCTGTGCCAGCTGGAGCTGGCCGTCGCTCAGCTCATGCAGCCGCCGTTCCGCAATTGCTTCCAGATTAAGCCGGGAGATTGCCGCCTCGATCGCATCCAAATCGATCGCCGCCAGCTTGAGATTCCAGGACAGGTAAGGATAGCGTCCAAAGGTGATCAGCTGGCGCACCGTCATGTAGCCAGCCGTGATCCGATCCGTCAGCACCACGGCAGGACGGTACACGGCCGCGTCCATGATCACCTGGCCCTTCACCGGTTGCTGCAGGCCGGCAAGGGTCCGGATTAAAGTAGATTTCCCGACGCCATTGGGACCCATAAAACAGACGAAAGTGCCGGCACGCAGTTCGAGATTCAACCGACTCATCACCGTTTGTCCGGCGTAGCCAATAGCGAGTTCCTTTGTGTGCAACAGGGGAGGACCTTTCATGACCGTTTGCTAAGATCGAATTGACAAAACTATCATAAGGCAACCTGACGAGCCCTCATAATAATAGAAATTACCGCGGGTGCGCCGATCAGGGCGGTGATCGCGTTGATCGGCAATATATAAGACGTCCCTGGCAGCTGCGCCACGACATCGCACAGCAGCAAAAGGACCGCGCCAATGACGACTACTGCGGGCAGCAAAACCAGGTGGTGGTGCGTCTTAAATATAATGCGGCTGAAGTGGGGCACCGCCAATCCAACGAATGCAATTGGTCCACAAAATGCTGTTACGGCACCCGTTAGGACGCAGGCAATAAGAATCATGGCCAATCTGCTGGCCCCTGTCCTGATCCCCAGGCTCGCCGCATAATTGTCACCGAGCAGCCAGGCATTCATGGGCTTGGCAAAGCGGAGGAATACTCCTGTTGCGCCTGCCAGGATCAATGCGAGGAGCACGATTTCGGTGTAGTTAAGGCCCCCCAAACTTCCGAACGTCCATATCAGGTATATCTGCTGGTCGTCGGCATTGCTGACATATTGGAGCACGCTTACGACGGAGGTAACCGTGGCCCCGATCATCAATCCCACGATCAGTAGCGATGTGTTGTCGCGAAGCTGGCGGGATATACCGAGGACAACCAGCAGTACAGCGGCAGCGCCCGCCGTGGCGGCAACAGCTATTGTCCATGGTCCTGCGGCAAAGGCTGGAAGCCAGGCCGTCTGACCCAGGATAGTCAGGGACACTGCGAGACTAGAGCCCGAGCTGATGCCTAGCACGTCAGGTCCCGCCAACGCGTTCCGGAAAAGGGTCTGCATGGCGAGGCCGGCCATCGAAAGACTCGCGCCGGCGAGTATGCAGGTAAGGGCTTTGGTCATCCGGAACTGCCAAATAATGTCGGACCACACCGGAACATCAGGATTTTTTCCGAGCAGAATTGCTGTCAGATCGGCGATCGGGATGTGCACGCTGCCCAAATAAAGATTCAGAACAAAGCTGAAAATCAGTAGAAAAGGGAGGAAAATCCACCGTTTATTGACAGTCTGTTTCATCAAAAGGAGACCTTCGGCAATGATACGGCATTTTAGATTATCATGCGGGAAAGACCGATAAGGCGCACCTGAGGGCAAAAATTTTGAACCTGTATTTGCTAACTATCCTTTAGTTCCTATCTTTGCAGTCCTTTTTGAAAGAAGTGTTCAAAAAGTCCTGAAAAACAGCATAAAACGGTCATAGACATGCCTGGAATTATAGGAAAGAAAATAGGAATGACCAGCATTTACGGAGCAGAGGGTATAAGCATCGCCTGCACCGTAATCGAAGCTGGCCCTTGCGTAGTTACGCAAGTTAAGAATGAGGAAAAGGACGGCTACACCGCCGTTCAGCTCGCCTTTGGCGAGAAGAAGGAGAAAAACACTCCCAAGGCAGCTATCGGCCATTTCAAGAAAGCTAACACTACTCCCAAGCGTACCATGGCAGAGTTCCGCGACTACGGTGTGGAGTTCGAGCCTATGGCTGAGCTGGGCAAAGAAGTGCGCATCCAGGATGTATTCGTTGAAGGTGATTTTGTAGATGCCATTGGAACTTCGAAAGGAAAGGGATTCCAGGGCGTTGTTAAGCGTCACGGTTTTGCCGGGGTAGGTGGACAAACCCACGGACAGCACAACAGGCTTCGTGCTCCTGGTTCAATGGGTAACGCGTCGTTCGCATCGCGTGTACCTAAAGGAAAGCGCCTGGGCGGCCGTATGGGTCACGCCCGCGTAAAGCTTACCAATCTTCGGATCGTTAAGATCATGCCTGAACAGAACCTCATCATCCTCAGCGGTTCTATTCCCGGTGCCAAAAATTCAACTGTAATCCTTCAGAAATAATGGAAGTCGCAGTATTAAAATCAAGCGGCCAGCAGACCTCAAAGAAGGTGAGCCTGTCTGATGCCATCTTCGGTATTGAACCGAATGATCACGCCATATACCTGGACGTAAAAAGCTACCTTGCCAACCAACGTCAGGGTACGCACAAGTCCAAGCAGCGCAATGAAATCTCCGGTTCAAGCAAGAAGCTGAAGAAGCAGAAGGGCACCGGTGGTGCGCGTGCTGGTAATATCAAGAATCCACAGTTCAAAGGTGGCGGACGGGTATTCGGTCCTCAGCCCCGCGATTACTCTTTCAAGCTAAATAAGAAAGTAAAGGATCTGGCCCGCAAGTCAGCCCTTACTTACAAGGCAAAAGATAATTCAATTGCCATCCTGGAGGATTTCAGCTTTGATGCTCCCAAGACCAAAAATTACCTGGCCATGTTGAAGGCGCTGTCTGCAACGGACAAGAAGACCCTTCTTGTGCTGTCAGAAGTAAATAAGAATGTGGTTCTATCAGGAAGAAATATCCAGCATGCCAAGATCACTACGGCTGAGCAGATCAATACCTATGATGTGATGAATGCCGATCGCGTGATCTTTGTGGAAAGTTCTATCAGCAAGGTTGAAAACTTATTAAACAAAGCGTGATGAGCATCCTGAAAAAGCCATTGGTAACTGAGAAAGTTTCTGCCTTGAATGAAAAGGGCAAGTACGGATTCATCGTGGATTCCGACGCCAACAAAGTGGAGATCAAGAAGGCCGTAGAGAAACAATACGGTGTGAATGTAGAGAGGGTGAATACGATGGTCGTGATGGGTAAGAAGAAGACCCGTTATACTAAAGCCGGTGTGTTAGCGGGTCGCAAGCCCAGCTACAAGAAGGCAATCGTAACATTGGCTGAAGGTGAAGTAATTGATTTTTATAGCAACGTATAACTGACAGGCAATGGCGCTAAAGAAATTAAAACCGATTACCCCGGGGACGAGACACAGACTCGCCACGTCATTTGACGACATCACCAAGTCGACGCCTGAGAAGGCGTTGGTTGTGACCATCAAGAAAACTGGTGGTCGTAACAGCAACGGGCGGATGACCATGCGTTACATCGGTGGTGGTCATAAGCAGAAGCTCAGATTGATCGACTTCAAGCGCGACAAGACGGGCGTTCCGGCAACTGTAAACGC
Organism: Chryseolinea sp.; assembly: GCA_035489615.1. GTDB lineage: Bacteria > Bacteroidota > Bacteroidia > Cytophagales > Cyclobacteriaceae > Chryseolinea. The sequence continues at coordinate 12,696 of DATHKA010000235.1, read as the reverse complement.
AATAGAATATGATCCAACACGTTCGGCGCGCATCGCGTTGCTGTTCTACGTGGATGGATCGAAGACTTATATCATTGCTCCCGAGGGATTGAAGGTTGGCCAGGAGGTCGTCTCCGGTCCGGACGTGGCTCCTGAAGTTGGCAACGCACTTCCCCTGGCGAAGATTCCCCTGGGTACGATCGTTCACAACGTGGAGATGAAGCCAGGTAAAGGCGGAGCAATTGCGCGCAGCGCGGGATGTTTCGTTCAGCTGCTCGCCCGTGAAAACGGACTGGCAACGCTGAAGATGCCTTCTGGTGAAATGCGCAACGTAATGGATATCTGCATGGCCACTGTGGGTGCAACGTCCAATGCCGATCACATGAACGAAAGTGTGGGTAAGGCAGGTCGCAGCCGTTGGAGAGGCGTTCGTCCTCGCACACGTCCTGTTGCCATGAACCCTGTTGATCACCCGATGGGTGGTGGCGAAGGTCGCGCTTCTGGTGGACACCCGAGATCACGCAATGGTCTCTACTCCAAGGGCAAGAAGACACGCCATCCTAAGAAGTATTCTGATCGCCTAATCATCGCTAAGAGGAAAAAATAATGGGACGCTCAATTAAAAAAGGTCCGTATTGTGACCAACGCGTATTGAAGAAGGTGGAGACAACTGAGAAATCTGGAAAGAAATCAGTTATCAAGACCTGGTCACGCCGCTCGACCGTGGTACCTGAAATGATAGGCCATACGTTCGCAGTGCATAATGGAAACAAGTTTATACCGGTATATGTAACAGAAAACATGGTCGGTCATAAGCTGGGTGAATTCGCCCCGACCCGTACGTTCCGCGGACACTCTGGAAACAAGAAAGATAACGCTAAGTAATCATGGAAACTGTAGCGAAAAAGGAAAAGAAATCAGTGCTGAAACGCGCCAAGCGCGACGCCCGTAAAGAGGCGGCTAAGACCGGTCCTGCGGTAGCGAAATTGAAGAATGTGCCGACCTCTCCGCGCAAGATGCGCCTGGTGGCAGATCTGATTCGCGGCGAGCGTGTGAACAAGGCCCTGAACATTCTTAAATATGAGCCTAAGGTAGGTGCACCGAAATTGGAGAAGCTGCTTTTGTCAGCTATTTCCAGCTGGACAGCAAAGCACACTGACGTAAAGCTTGAGGAAGCTGACCTCTACGTAAAAGAGGTGTTCGTGGATGGCGGCCGGATTCTGAAGCGGTTGAGACCCGCTCCTCAGGGACGTGCTCACCGGGTGCGCAAGCGCTCGAACCACGTTACGCTGATCGTGGACAGCCTCAAGAAAGCAGGCAGTGCCGAAACAACAACGACCAAAAACGCCAAGGCATAATGGGACAAAAAATTAATCCTGTAGGTTTCAGATTGGGCATTGTACGCGGTTGGGATTCCAACTGGTATGGTGGAAAAACCTTTTCCGATAAACTGGTGGAAGACCAGAAGATCAGAAAGTACGTGGAGGCACGTATTCCCAAGGGCGGCATCGCCAAGGTGGTTATCGAAAGAACCCTGAAGCGGATCACGCTTACTATTCACACAGCCCGTCCCGGGGTGGTTATTGGTAAAGGTGGTAACGAGGTCGATAAGATCAAGGAAGAGCTGAAGAAGCTTACGAACAAAGATGTTCAGATTAACATCTTTGAGATCAAGCGTCCTGAACTCGATGCGAAACTGGTAGGTGAGTCGATTGCCCAGCAGATTGAAGCCCGCATTTCCTATAAGCGCGCCATGAAGCAGGCTATTGCTTCGGCAATGCGCGTAGGTGCGGAAGGAATCAAGATCAAATGTTCTGGTCGTTTGGCAGGTGCCGATATGGCAAGAACCGAACAATACAAAGAAGGACGTATTCCCCTTCACACGTTGCGTGGTGATATCGACTACGCAATTTCTGAAGCGCAGACGGTATACGGCAAAATCGGTATCAAAGTATGGATCTTCAAAGGTGAGATCTACGGCAAGCGCGACTTGTCACCTAACATAGGCATTGTAAGCAATGCGCAGGGTGGTGGCCAGGGTCAGCAGCGCGGTAATGATCGCGGCGGAGATCGTCGTGGCGGGGACCGTCGTGGTGGTGGAGATCGTCGCAGCGGTGGCGGTGGTGGAGACCGCCGCAGTGGTGGCGGTGGTGGAGGAGATCGTCGAGGTGGCGACAATCGCGGACCGAGAAGGTAGTCAAAAAATACAAAGTGTTAACCCTGTCGGCTGGTAATCAATAAGGCAATCGACAGATCAACAAATAGAACAATGTTACAGCCTAAGCGAACGAAATTCAGAAAGATGCAGAAGGGCCGCGTGAAGGGGATGGCCACTCGCGGACATACCATCGCATTCGGATCCTTTGGATTAAAGGCCCTCGAGGGGGGTTGGATCACTGCACGCCAGCTTGAGGCGGCACGTATAGCCGTGACGCGCGCTATGAAGCGTGAAGGTCAGGTGTGGATCCGCATCTTCCCGGACAAACCTATTACTCGCAAGCCGGCAGAAGTTCGTATGGGTAAAGGAAAGGGTGCTCCTGAATACTGGGTAGCGGTTATCAAACCTGGAACCATCCTGTTTGAAGCTGGAGGCGTAAACATCGCAACTGCCAAAGAGGCAATGAGGCTCGCTGAAGGCAAGCTTCCGATGAAGACGAGGTTCACGATCAAACGCGACTACGTAGAAAAATGAAAGGTATGAAGAACTCCGATATCAAGGCATTGAACGTTTCCGAATTGAAGGACAAGATCAATGCGGAAAACGAATCCCTGCGCAAGATGCAGTTTGCCCACCAGGTAACTGCCATCGAGAATCCGATGAAGCTGCGCGAGAGCCGTAAGCTGGTAGCGCGTCTGAAAACTGAATTGACAGCTAAAGAATTGCAAAAATAAGTCCTATGGAAAGGAACGAACGAAAAGAAAGGGTTGGCAAAGTGCTAAGCAACAAGATGCAAAAGACCATCACTGTTGCCGTCGACCGTAAGGTAAAGCATCCGATCTATGGCAAGTTTGTGAATAGGACGACGAAGTTCAAGGCGCATGACGAGACCAATTCCGCTGGAATCGGCGATCTGGTTCGCATCATGGAAACCCGTCCGTTGAGTAAGGACAAGCGTTGGAGACTAGTAGAAATAGTAGAAAAAGCGAAGTAATCATGATAACTACAGAATCAAGACTGACCGTCGCAGACAACAGCGGAGCGAAAGAAGTGCTTTGTGTGCATGTTCTTGGCGGGACCAAACGACGCTACGCTTCCGTGGGCGACAAGATCGTTGTAACGGTTAAGTCTGCTATGCCCAGCAGCCAGGTTAAGAAAGGAACCGTATCGAAGGCAGTTGTGGTGCGCACTACCAAAGAAGTGAGAAGGAAGGATGGATCGTACATCCGTTTTGAAGATAATGCTGCCGTATTGCTGAATGCTCAGGACGAGCCACGCGGAACCCGTATTTTCGGCCCCGTTGCCCGCGAGCTCAGAGAGAAGCAGTTCATGAAAATTGTTTCATTGGCACCCGAAGTAATTTAAGCCATGGAAAAGAAAGCAACCAAGAAGTCGAAGCTGCGCATTAAGAAGGGCGATACCGTGATGGTGATTGCCGGCGACGACAAGAGCACAAAAGAGAGAGCGAGAACCGGCAAAGTGCTGGAGATTCTCGCTGAGAAGAATCGTGCCATCGTTGAGGGTATCAACATGATCACCAAGCACATGAAGCCGTCAGCAGGCAAGCCTGAAGGCGGAATCAAGAAGGTGGAAGGTTCGATTCACATCAGCAACCTGATGCTGGTAGATCCTGCAACAGGTAAACCCACCCGCGTGGGTCGCAAGGCAGATGCCAAGGGTAAGCTGCAGAGATTTTCAAAGAAAACCGGAGAATTAATCAAGTAATGACAACTCCAAGACTAAAGGAAAAGTACGTTGGTGAGATCGTTCCTGCGCTGAAGCAGAAGTTCGCGTACAAGTCGGTTATGCAAGTTCCCAAGATCGAGAAGATCTGCATTAACAAGGGTATGGGCGTGGCCGTTTCCGACAAGAAGCTCATCGATGTGGCGCTTGAAGAGATCACGACAATTGCTGGCCAAAAGGCGGTCGCAACTAAGTCCAAGAAGGCTATCTCTAACTTCAAATTGCGCGAGAATCAGCCTATCGGCGTTCGTGTGACACTTCGCGGCGACAAGATGTATGAGTTTCTAGACAGGCTCATGAACATCGCGCTTCCCCGCGTTCGCGACTTCCGCGGTATCTCGGCGAAGGGTTTTGACGGCCGTGGCAACTATACGCTTGGCGTGACTGAACAGATTATTTTCCCTGAGATATCCATCGACAAGGTGAACAAGATCAGCGGTATGGATATTACCTTTGTGACAACGGCGCAGACGGATGAGGAAAGCTTCGAGCTTTTGAAAGCATTCGGAATGCCATTCCAAAACAAGAATAACAACAATTAAGCGATGGCTAAAGTATCAGTTATAGCTAGGCAGACGAAGCGCGAGAAGCTGGTTGCCAATCACGCAGCAAGACGCAAGGCTTTGAAGGCCGCTGGCGATTATGCTGCATTGGACAAACTTCCCCGCAACGCATCTCCTGTAAGACTTCATAACCGCTGCAAACTGACCGGCCGCCCCAAAGGATATATGGGTAAGTTCGGTGTTTGCCGTAACGTATTTCGTGAGATGGCATCAAATGGAAAGATACCAGGGGTGACGAAGTCCAGCTGGTAGATACAACGCATGCGTTGTATCAACGCGTTGTATCAACAGATTACATATTGGTTGCTGAGTATCAAGGTCAACCCCCGCATTGGGCGAGGGGGCGAAACCCGATAACAGTTTGAATAATTAAAATTGTTCAATATCTTTGCAGCCCGGTTTTTTTAAACGCGGGCTTATTTATTATAAAGAATAAGGATAATAAAGCGATGACTGATCCTATAGCAGACTATTTAACCCGGTTGCGGAATGCCATAAAGGCGAACCACAGAGTGGTCGAAATCCCCGCATCCAACCTCAAGAAGGAGATAACGAAGGTGCTCTTCGACAAGGGGTTCATCCTGAATTACAAGTTTGAGGATGGCGTAAACTACCAGGGCGTAATAAAGATCGCGCTCAAGTACAATCCCGAAACCAGGGAACCGGCAATCACAGCTCTGGAGAGAATCAGCTCGCCGGGTCTTCGGAAATACGCAGGCACCGACAAAATGCCGCGCGTGATGAATGGACTGGGCGTCGCGATCTTATCAACGTCTAAGGGCGTGATCACAGACAAGGAAGCCCGTTCTATGAACGTGGGTGGTGAAGTATTGTGCTACGTATATTAATGAAGAAGTCATGTCACGCATAGGTAAACAACCCATCACACTGCCCAAGGGCGTAACGTTCAGCTTCTCTAAGGAGAAGAACGCGGTTTCTGTAAAGGGACCCAAGGGCGAGTTGCATCAGTCGATCGACCCTGACTTCGTAATTAAGCACGAGGACGCTACCGTAACGGTTGAGCGCCCCACGGACCAGAAGCGTCACAAGTCTATGCACGGTTTGTATCGCGCATTGATTGCCAACATGGTAGAAGGCGTATCAAAGGGATACAAGCATCAGTTGGAGCTTGTTGGTGTTGGTTATAAGGCAACGGCACAATCAAACGTGCTGGAACTTAGCCTTGGTTATTCGCACAACGTGTTTCTCGCTGTGCCATCAGAAATAAAGGTGGTGGCTGTGCAGGAAAAGGGTCAGAACCCGACGATCATCCTTGAAGGCATCGACAAGCAACTGATCGGGCAGGTAGCCGCCAAGTTGAAGTCACTCCGCAAGGTTGAGCCTTACAAGGGTAAAGGTATTCGCTTTACGGGTGAGTACGTACGCAGAAAAGCTGGCAAGGCTGCTGCTAAGTAGTGTGACTAATTGGTAAGAACAGGATTAAAGAAAAGCCGCAGTAACGCGGAAATACATCATAGAATAAAGCATTGATCTATGGCAGGTAAGAACATCGAAAGAAGAGCGCGGATTAAGAAAGGTGTCCGTAAGAAAATCAGCGGTACCACCGAACGCCCACGCTTGTCAGTTTTCCGTTCTAACACGGGTCTGTATGTACAGGTAATCGACGATCTCAAGGGCACAACCATTGCCTCTGCCTCGACGGTAGAGGTAGGCGAGAAGAAACTCAACAGGGAGTCTTCCAAGAGCGTCGGTAAAAAGATCGCCGAGAAGGCAAAGGCATCAGGCGTTGAGTCGATTGTTTTTGACCGCAACGGTTACCTGTATCACGGAAATATCAAAGCCCTGGCTGAAGGTGCCCGGGAAGGTGGACTAAAATTCTAAGAAACTGAAAGTATGTCAGTAAGCACTATAAGCACAGTAAAAGCAAGTGAGATCGATCTGAAAGAGCGCGTAGTAGCCATCGAGCGTGTTGCGAAAGTGGTGAAAGGTGGTCGTCGTTTCAGCTTCGCTGCGATCGTGGTCGTAGGCGACGGAAACGGTGTCGTTGGATACGGTCTTGGAAAGGCGAATGAAGTAACAGACGCGATAACCAAAGGGATCGATGATGCCAAGAAGCACCTCGTGAAAGTACCTATTATCAAGGGTACTGTTCCGCACGAGTCTATTGGCAAGTTCGGTGGTGGTCTGGTGCTGTTGAAGCCTGCATCGCCCGGTACTGGCGTTATCGCCGGTGGTGCTATGCGCGCCGTGCTGGAAAGCGCCGGTGTCCACAACGTGTTGGCGAAATCCAAAGGATCTTCGAACCCGCACAACGTAGTGAAGGCCACGTTCAAGGCGTTGACTGGAATGCGCGATGCATTCACCATTGCCAAGAACCGCGGCGTATCATTGTCGAAAGTATTTAACGGCTAAGGAACCATGGGTAAGGTACAGATCACACAAACGAGAAGCACCATTAAAAGACCTGAACGGCAGGTCCGTACGATCAAGGCGTTGGGACTTGGTAAGCTCAATAGAACAGTAGAACAGGAGCTCACGCCCCAGATCGCTGGTATGATTGCAAAAGTGAGCCATTTGGTTAGCGTAAAAGAGATATAAGATGAAACTGCACACACTTAAACCTGCAGAAGGTTCTACAAAGACGAACAAACGCCTGGGCCGTGGACAAGGTTCTGGCGGTAGCACGGCTGGTCGTGGTCACAAAGGTGCACAATCACGCTCGGGTTACTCAGCAAAAGCTGGTTTCGAAGGCGGTCAGATGCCTTTGCAGCGCCGCGTTCCCAAGTTTGGTTTCAAGAACAATAACAAAGTATACTTCAAGGCAGTTAACCTCGACGTACTCGAAAGCCTGGCTGAAAAGACCAAGGGCAGTGCGCTCAGTATCCAGGTGCTCGTTGAGAACGGCATCGTAGGAAAGAACGACAAGGTAAAGGTGCTTGGCAGAGGCGAACTGAAGTCAAAGGTTTCTGTTGAAGCGCATGCCTTCTCGGCATCGGCAACACAGGCGATTGAAAAATCAGGGGGCACAGCCACAACCGTGAAATAATGAAACGATTCTTTCAGACCATAAAGAATATCTTCTCAATCGAAGACCTCCGGGTGAGGATCCTGAACACCATCGGGTTCCTGATTATCTTCCGGTTAGGTTCGTACGTGGTATTGCCAGGGATCAATCCGAACCTTCTGGACCCTGCCCGTAACTCGACTGGTATTCTCGGCTATCTGAACAACTTTCTTGGGGGGGCATTCAACAATGCGTCGATCTTCGCATTGGGTATCATGCCGTACATCTCGGCATCGATCATCGTGCAGCTCCTGTCATTTGCTGTACCCTATTTCCAGAAGTTGCAAAAGGAAGGCGATTCTGGCAGAAAGCGACTTAATCAGTACACGCGTGTACTTACTATTTTCATAACGATCTTCCAGGGTTATAGCTACCTCAAAGGAGCTGTCGATCCTGCGGTGATCATCAACCCTAGTCCGTTCTTCTACATCACGAGCGTATTCATACTGATCGCCGGTACGATGTTCTGTATGTGGCTGGGCGAGCGCATCACTGACAAAGGGATTGGCAATGGTATCTCTATGCTGATCATGATTGGTATTGTGTCGCGCCTTCCGCTGGCTTTGCTTTCGGAGATTGATGCCAAGTTCCCTGGCAATGCGATCTTCTTCATCGTAGAGTTGTTCGTGCTCTTCGGAATTGTAGTAGCGGTGATTGCGCTCACGCAGGCCACGCGACGAATTCCGATTCAGTACGCGAAGCAGGTTATCGGAAACAAACTTTACGGTGGCAAACGCGACTTCATTCCGTTGAAGCTCAATTCTGCGGGAGTAATGCCGATCATCTTCGCGCAAGCGTTGATGTTCTTCCCGACATTGATCTCGGGAATGTTCAGAGACAGCGATGTCGGAGCATACATCAGCTCGACATTCTCGGATCCGTATTCGTGGCAGTACAGTCTGCTGTTTGCTTCGATGATCCTGATCTTTACGTTCTTTTACACGGCGATTACGATCAACTCGAATGATATCGCGGACAACCTGAAAAGAAATGGTGGATTTGTACCCGGTGTAAAGCCCGGCAAGCAGACCGCTGAATTTATAGATACTGTTCTTTCAAGAATTACTTTGCCTGGCGCAATGTTCCTGGCCGCCATCGCTATACTTCCGGCATTTGCTGTGAAGGCTGGTGTAGGCCAAAACTTCGCTCAGTTTTTCGGAGGCACGTCGTTGCTCATCCTGGTTGGTGTGGTACTGGATACCCTGCAACAGATTGAGAGCTACCTGCTGATGAGACACTACGAGGGGATGATGAAGTCGGGCAGAGTTAAAGGACGTTCTCAATTTGCTGCAGCCTAATGCTGAATGGTGCACTTAAAGACTGAAGAGGATATTCAGATAATTAAAGAGGGAGCCCTTATTTTGGGCAGAGCTCACGGGGAGATTGCCAGGTTAGTTAAACCTGGTGTCAAAACGAAGGATCTGGACAAATTCGCAGAAGAGTACATCAGGGATAATGGAGCGGTGCCGTCGTTCAAAAACTACAACGGCTTTCCCGCGGCCCTGTGTATTTCGGTCAATGAGGTAGTGGTGCATGGTTTTCCCGGCGATTATTCGCTTAAAGAAACCGACATCATATCCGTTGATTGTGGAGTGTACTATAAGGGATTTCACAGTGATTCGGCATATACTTATCCGTTGGAGGGAGTGGATGCTGAGACGCTGCTACTGTTGAACAGGACTTACGATTCGCTTTATCTGGGTATCGCCCAGGCAAAGGCGGGTAACCGGATCGGTGACGTAAGCCATGCGATACAGAGCTACGTGGAAGACTTTGGTTACGGAGTGGTGCGGGAGCTCGTGGGACATGGCGTAGGCAGAAAGCTTCATGAGGAGCCGGAAGTGCCGAACTACGGGAAGCGCGGCAAGGGAGTTAAAATCGTGGCTGGCATGGTGTTCGCGATAGAGCCCATGATCAACCGCGGATCGCGAAACGTGATTCAGGAGCGCGATGGTTGGACGATCAGAACGTCAGACAGGAAGCCGTCGGCTCATTTTGAGCATACGGTGGCGGTCAAGGAAGAGGTGACGGAGATATTGACAACGCATAAGTATATAGAGGAAAATTATTCATATAAGTGGCGAAGCAAAAGTCAATAGAACAAGACGGTACGATTTCAGAAGCTTTGTCGAATGCGATGTTTCGTGTTCAACTGGAAAATGGACACGAAGTTCTGGCTCATATTTCCGGAAAGATGAGGATGCATTATATCCGCATTCTGCCGGGCGACAGGGTGAGACTCGAAATGTCTCCATACGATCTGACAAAAGGACGAATTGTATTCAGGTATAAATAGGTAATGAATAGCAGCACCAGGTGTGCCCAGCGAACTGGACACGTCAGGTGTGAACGATAAAAGTGATTAAGTCATGAAGGTTAAAGCATCCATCAAAAAGCGCAGTGCCGATTGCAAGATCATTCGACGCAAGGGCAAACTGTATGTTATTAACAAGAAGAATCCTAGGTATAAACAAAGACAAGGGTAAGATACTATGGCACGTATAGCTGGTGTAGACATTCCGGATAACAAGCGAGGCGAGATTAGCCTTACTTACATTTTTGGCATTGGCCGTAGGTCAGCGCAAAAGATTTTGTCGGAAGCGAGTGTAAACCTCGATAAGAAGGTTAAGGAGTGGAACGACGAAGAGTCGAACGCTGTTCGCGCGATAATCGCCGAAAAATTCCGGATCGAAGGTGCGCTGAAATCTGAGATTCAGTTGAGCATCAAGCGTCTTATGGACATCGGGTGCTACCGTGGACTCCGTCATCGCAAAGGCTTGCCTGTTCGTGGACAAACGACCAAGAACAATGCCCGCACACGTAAGGGTAAGCGCAAGACGGTAGCGAACAAGAAGAAGGCAACAAAAGGTTAATAGATAAACTTTTCACCAATGGCGACCACTGAAAAGAGAAAAGATAAGGCAAAGAAACGCGTTGTAAATGTTGAAGCTGTGGGCGTTGCGCACATCCGTGCTACGTTCAACAACATCATCATTTCGATGACCAACACGACTGGCCAGGTGATCTCCTGGGCGTCTGCGGGCAAAATGGGATTCAAAGGTTCGAAGAAAAACACTCCGTATGCTGCTCAGGTAGCGGCTCAGGATTGTGCGAGCAAGGCTTTTGAGCAAGGCTTGCGCAAGGTTGAGGTGTTTGTGAAAGGCCCCGGAGCAGGTCGCGAGTCGGCGATTCGTACCATCCAGGGTTCAGGCATTGAAGTAACAGCGATTCGCGACGTTACTCCGCTGCCGCACAATGGCTGTCGTCCCCCCAAGAAAAGAAGAGTTTAAGAAAGTAAGCAAGTATAACACACGGTTATCATGGCAAGATACACAGGCCCTAAAGTCAGAATTTCGAGACGTTTCAATGAGCCGATTCTGGGTGACAATAAAGCGCTTCAAAAGAAGAGCTATCCTCCTGGACAGCACGGTCGTGGAAAAAAGCGCAAGCAGTCTGAATACGCAACACAGCTTGCCGAAAAGCAGAAGGCCAAGTATATCTACGGACTCCTTGAGCGCCAGTTCGCCAAGCTGTTCGAGAAGGCTTCCCGCAAGAAGGGTGTTACGGGTGAGGTGTTGCTGCAATTGCTCGAGTCAAGACTCGACAACACAGTATACCGCCTGGGTATAGCCCCTACCAGACGCGCTGCCCGTCAGCTGGTTTTGCACAAGCACATCCTGGTTAATGGCGACGTCGTTAATATAGGTTCTTATAGCCTGCGTCCTGGCGACATGGTGGAGGTTCGCGAGCGTTCCAAGTCCCTCGAGGTGATTTCCAACAGCCTGTCGATTCAGGGTGCCAAAAAGTACAACTGGTTGGAATGGAATGATGGAGAAATGACGGGTAAACTGATCAACCTGCCGCCGCGCACCGATATTCCTGAGAATATCAATGAGCAGCTTATTGTTGAATTGTACTCGAAGTAATTTTAACTGTTAACAACATCACTATGTCAATATTAGCATTTCAAATGCCAGAGAAGGTAGCGATGGAAAAGGCCGATGACTTCCATGGGCTTTTTACATTCAAACCACTGGAAAAAGGATATGGCGTAACGATTGGTAACGCCCTTAGGAGAATATTGCTTTCTTCACTGGAGGGGTATGCTATCACAGGCATCAAGGTTCCCGGTGTATTGCACGAATTCTCTACGATCGAGGGTGTTGTTGAAGATGTGGCGGAAATTATTCTCAACCTGAAAATGGTGAGATTCAAGAAAGTTGCTGACTCTTTTGACAGCAAGATCACCGTCAACATCCGCAAGCAAAAGCAATTCAAAGCCGGCGACATCACGAAATTCTCGTCAGCTTTCGAGATCCTTAATCCGGATCACGTAATCTGTAACATCGATGAATCAGCTCAATTCGAAATTGAACTGACGATCGAGCGTGGAAGAGGTTATCTGCCCGCAGAAGAGAACAAGCCAACTGAGCAAGTGTTCGGATTTATTCCGATCGACGCCATCTTTACGCCGATCAAGAACGTGAAGTACAGTGTTGAGAACACCCGTGTTGAACAAAAGACTGACTACGAAAAGCTCGTAGTGGATATCGAGACGGACGGTTCAATTCACCCCGAGAAGGCTCTCGAAGGTGCCGCGCACATCCTGATCAAGCACTTTGCCCTGTTCTCTGACAAGTCGATGGAACTTGAGACAGGCAAGGATGCTGAAGTTGAGCAAGTGGACGAAGAAATGCTTCACATGCGCAAGCTGTTGAAGACACCTCTTCACGATCTCGATCTTTCGGTTCGCGCATACAACTGCCTCAAGGCAGCCGACGTCAAGTCACTGGGTGATCTCGTTCAACTGGAGATATCTGATATGATGAAGTTCAGGAATTTCGGCAAGAAGTCCCTGGCCGAGCTTGAGCAGCTCGTGGCGGAGAAGAACCTAACCTTTGGTATGGATCTCTCCAAGTATAAACTTGAAGAAGACTAAGGAATCATGAGACACGGTAAGAAGATTAATCACTTAGGCAGAAAGTCGGCGCACCGACACGCACTGCTTTCTAATATGGCATCATCACTGATCCTCAACAAGCGGATCACGACGACCGTAGCCAAGGCAAAAGCCCTCAGAAAGTATGTTGAGCCATTGCTCACCAGGGCTAAGGATGACACCACGCACTCCAGAAGAACAGTCTTTTCGTATCTCCAGAACAAGGAGTCGGTAAAGACGCTGTTCGGAGAAGTGGCATCGAAGATCGCCGACAGACCAGGAGGATACA
>DATHKA010000234.1:0-52387 GCA_035489615.1 Chryseolinea sp. | reverse complement strand
ATCAGGAAAAATACTTCACGTGCCGGAATGCCTTCAAAATATCCTATTACTCCCAGGGCAACGCAGACGAAGAGCACGATAACGCTGATTCGTTTGCTGAAGGATTCCATACGCCGCTCCAACGGCGGCTTCTCGGCTACTGTTGTTCTTAACGAATCGGCTATACGCCCGATTTCCGTATGTTGGGCCGTTCCGGTCACAATCCCCACGCCCCGGCCTTTCTGCACAGTGGTTGCCGCGAAGGCTACGTTTATGCGATCGCCCAGCGAGTAGTCCTTGTCGCCGGCGAGTGGTGCGGTGTTCTTCGCCACCGCTACCGATTCACCTGTCAGGAGTGCCTCCTCTATGGTGAGATCCTTGGCTTCCAGCAGACGCAGGTCGGCAGGTATTTTGTTTCCCGACTCCAGCAATACAATATCTCCCGGTACAAGCTCTTCCGAGTCCACTTCATGGATCTTGTTCCCCCGGCGCACACGCGTCCTCACCTTTACCATGTCGCGCAACGCTTTGGCGCTGTTTTCAGCTCGCGACTCCTGGTAGGTGCCGAGTATGGCATTGATCGTGATGATAGCCGTAATGAAAATGGCATCACCCGAATCACCGGTAAACAGGGATACGACCGCCGCCGCTATGAGCACGTAGATGAGTGGATTCAGAAATTGTGAAAGAAAGATCCGGAACAGCGTCTTCGACTTCGGCTGGGGAATATGGTTCTTGCCGTATTGTTCCTGTCGCTTTTTTACCTCAGCGTCATTGAGGCCTTCGGTAGCTGAACCGAGCTTGCCCACAACGTCCGGGGCAGGCAAAAGGTAGTATTTCTCTTCGCTCATGGTCTGTGGGTTGACGGATGCGGATAGTAAGATAGGGTCAATAATCGGTAAATGACAAAATCTGGTCCGGGCAAAGCTGAGGCCAGACAACCTCGTCCCAGTAACCGAATGGCTGCATACCATTCGTCAATCGCAAATGCCGGGAAAATCCAAACGCGTCGCTGGTAAGTGTGAGGACACGCAAAAAATAACTCACGTAGATTATCAGAGTCTGGATGAAATAGTGGTAAATTCAGTAGTCGTCCTGATCGTTCCACTCCCTAAAAATTGCGTTGTATGAAAGCGAACATTTTCGTGTTGGCAATACTATTGGCAACGGGCTGTGCAAAGGAAACACCTGAGCAGCAAAATGCAGTATCAAACTACCCGCCTGCAACGCCTGGAGATTATGTGATTGAGATGAAAGACGCTTTTGCCATTCCGATAATCAAACGGCAATTGGTCACCTTAGCCGACAAACAATCCGCCAGGGACACTGTATTTGCACAGATTAAATCCTACTGCGCTCAACGATCCATCAACGTCGGAGATTCACTCTTTTTCACCGATCTCGGTGTTGGTTTTGCAGCGACTTTGACGTCGGCGCAGCTTGGAGGACTCATAGCGGACTCTGCCAATGTCGCCGCCGTAATACCTGACTTTACCGTCAGACTTGTTGATCCGGCTGAACAGAGGGATCCGGTAGTGCAGAAGAGAGACCCGATCCAACAATCCGAGTGGGATTTGAAATTAAAGACTCCCGGTGTGTTTAATACTTGTGCGATAGAAAAAGCAGGAGGCAGTGTCAATAGCTCGACGAAAACCACTAAGATTTTTATTCTGGACACCGGCGTTGATGATCACGAGAGCATTGTGTTGTCAAGAGATAGCAGCAGGCGGTATATCGATACTGAATGTGAATTTAGAAAGTGGCGTGATTTCAACGGACATGGAACCGTCGTCGCTGGCATAGCCGCTTCAAAGGAAGTCACTTACAGACAAGAGCCTCCCCTTCCGACGAAAATCGTAAAGATATCCGTAGGTGTTTCTGCGGGAGCTTGTGTGGTGAGCTATAAGGTGCTGGACAGCCTGGGTCACGGCAAATGGCGTTTCTTGAGAAAGGCCCTTGACGACGTTGCTGCATTCGGGCGGGCAGGAGACGTGGTGAACATGAGCCTGGGAGCGTATTGCCCAGGCTGCAGCGACCTACGCGCCGTGTTGGAAAGTAAGATTACGTTGTTAACGTCAACCGGCATATTTGTGGTTATGGCCGCCGGAAACGATTCAGGCGACGCGAACCTGACCTTACCTGGAAGCATTAACGGTCCGAATCTGTTCACTGTTGCTTCCATAGACTGCGACGACGCCTGCAGCTTCTATTCTAACTATGGAAGCTCCGTTGACTGGTTGGCGGTCGGTACAAAGGTATTTTCAACCTATAGAAAAAGAAGATTTTTGGTATTATCGGGTACGTCCATGTCTACCGCCGTCGTCACGGGAATTATTCACGCAAGAGGAGGACCGCCCGTGAAACTTCCATCGGGATCGAAGACTTGTAACGGTGGTACCTATTCAATAGCGCGGCGGTGTGCCACTCCTGGACAGTGCCCTCCCTGACGGCCCGACGGCGCCTGGCGCGAATGAACCATTGGCCGGCTCACATGCGCTCGGCCTGCCGACGCATCTCTTGTACTTTCTTCCTGACTGCGGCAATTAATGAGACAAATGCATCGTCGTGTCGGTATTGAGTGAACCAGGGACTGTTCTCGAATTCGGCGTAGTCGATCCAGTTGGCATTAACGGCCTTCGTAAGCCATTCCAGCGATTGTCCGCGCTGACCGCGAATCGCATAAATTCCCGCGATGTAGAAAGGAGCGTCATCATCCTGAGATCCGCCGGCCACTTCCTGAAGATTCATCTCCAGCGCGTGCGATAAGTACACCTCAGCTTCAACCGTATGGCCGGTTGCAAGGAGTATCTGGCCAAGGCCGATTGCACTTATCGAAGCGGGATCATCTTCATACGATTCGTTGAGTGCGATGGACTTCTCGAAGTATGACTGTGCACCAGGGATATCACCGGCAAAATGCGCCATGATTCCGGCAATCTCATAAGTGCGGGAATCCAACGGCATGTTGGCCAACATCACCAGCACCAGGGCTCTTGCTTTTGCCGGATCGCCGCGGCTTACATAGCAGTAGCCGAGCGTTTCATACGTATCCCAGTAGGAACTATTGTTAAGCTCCAGTGACTTCTCCAGCCAGGATTCGGCATTTTTGAGATCGCCCAGCAACCGATAAATCATGCCCGCGATCTGGAACGGAATAGCATTCTTGGGATTTAGTCCTGCCGACCGCTTTTGCAGGCGTAACGCTTGCGGCAAATCGCCTTGTAAGAAATAGGTAGTCCCCAGATTTCCAATAGCCGAAGCGTTGGACGGGTTTAGCGCCACAGCCTTTTGAAGCAGCACGAAGGCCGTGTCATACCGCTTCTTGTAATTCATGGCGTTGGCGAGTGCTTTGTAGGCATCCGATGATGTTGAATCCAGCGCGACCGCTTTCGATCCTGCGACAATACTGGAGTCCAGCCACTTTACTTCCCTGCCGAATCTCGCATTTAACTGGCTGTAGGCATCGCCTAACCCCGCCCAGGCCAAGGCATAACTGGGATCCAGGGCAATGGCATTTTTGAAGTAGCTAATCGCCTTATCATTGCTTGCCGCCTGATATTGATAATAGAGTGCACGCCCTTTGATGTAGTAGTCGTACGCAGTTGGGTTTTGCGTGGACAGGTGGTCGAGCTGTTGAGATTCCGGGCGATTCAGGGGAATCTTCAAGACAGACGCGATACCTTTTGCTATCTCACTTTGCAATGCCATCAAGTCTTCTCCGCGCCGTTCAAACGTCTTTCCCCACAAGTACTTATTTGTCGAGCATTGGATTACCGTCGCCGATATCTTGTAGTCGTTTCCCGACCTTCGAACGCTTCCCGTAAGCACGTTCGATACATTCAGTTCTTCGGCAATACGCTTGTATGAAATGTTTTTTCCTTTGTACTCCTGAATCGACTGTCGGTTAATCACGTGCAGTTCACGAATGATCGACAGGTGATTGATGATCTCATCGGTGAGGCCGTCCGCAAAAAATGCGTCCTCCGGATCGTCACTTCGATTCTCAAATGGCAAGACCGCAATCGAATCGGGATTGACTGGTTCAAGGCCGCTTCCGCGCTGGAGATAATAAATATACGATGCCTGAAATACAAGCAGGAGCGTTAACAGACCAAATCCGCCACCGCCCGTGAACGGTTTCTTCTGCGAGGGTCGGTACGGATTTCGTTCGGCTTGTTGTGAAGTGGTGCGAATGAAACCCGCCGGACTTGATTCATAAAGCCAGGCGAGTACCATCGCCGGCGCAAACAACAAAATCAACGTCCAGTCAAGACCTCGCAGGATGGTGAGAGGAAGGTCATTTATTTGTGAAAGAATGTGAGCGGTCTGTCGGATGGCCAGTGCGGCAATTACATAGGCAAGCATCGCCCTTAGCACGTTGCGCCTGTTGAGCTCTGACCAGAGACGACGCGTGGGCGGAGGAAGAGAACCCGATGTAATTGGAGCACCACCCTGTTTAAGTTGGCTGGCTTGCAAAGTGGCAATGATCTTTTCGATCGCATTCGCCGTTTTGTTGATCTGGTCGCGATACAGGGTCTTGTTCAAGCTGTCGACTCGCGAATCGCGCGGCATAAGCGGGCGATTTACGCCAAGCGCCGTGTAGATAAATGGAATTGCACGAAGGGGTCCGTCTGTCGTCTTCTCAAAGAGCTGCTGATCCGAAGGATGCAGTTCGTGAATCTGGATCGGCAGAATACGACTCGAAACGTTTCCGTCCCGAAGCTCAACGTCTAAACCAAATCCGTCAGCTTTCGCCTGTTCCTGAAACACCAGGAACTCATGTTTCCACGCAAAGCTCGCCGGATCACAGTAGGTGCGCGAAATAATCGGGATAAACACCAGGCATTTGAGTTTGTTGGCCAGGCTCTTATCGACGGTATAAGCTTCGATCAGTCCGTCATGAGGGTTCTCGTCGTAGTAGACACTGATCTCTTCCTTGAAGGTACTCTCCAGCTCTGTCTTCAGGGCAGCGACGAAACGCGACACCCACCGGTCACCTTTGTTGTCTTTGTGACGATAGCTGATAAAAATATCGTACTCAAAACCTGAGACGAGAGAGGGCATAACTAAAGATACGCAAACGCCAACGGATGGTTGGCATTTCACTTTTTTCAGGGATTACTATTGTATCGCCACGTTCCCTAGCAAAACGATTCATCCGCGGGCAGCGTCAGCGTGTTGTGATCAGCCTTTCAATTTCAACCCCACCACATTTTCGACATGCATCGTATGCGGAAACATATCCACGGGTTGTACTTCTTCAATGATGTATTGCCCGGCGAGGATCTTTAGATCGCGCGCTTGTGTAGCCGGATTACAGCTAACGTATACGATTCTTTGAGGCGATGCCTTCAGCAGCATACGCGTTACATCCTCGTGCATGCCTGCGCGTGGCGGATCCGTTATAACGGTGTCGGGGCGACCATGACGATTCAGGAATTCGTCATCGAGCAAATTCTTGATGTCGCCCGCGTAAAAATCCGTGTTGCTTATGTTGTTCAGCTTCGAATTCACTTTCGCGTCCTCTATTGCAGCGGACACATACTCCAATCCGATCACCGTCTTCGCGCGCGACGCCACGAAGTTGGCGATGGTACCTGTGCCCGTGTACAAATCGTAAACGCGTTCGTTGCCCTGCAACCTGGCCATCTCAAAAGCTACCTGGTATAGCCTGTGCGCCTGGATCGAATTGGTTTGATAGAACGACTTGGGACCTACCCTGAATTGCAATACCGATAGTTCATCGGCGGAGGGCATCTGCTCCGTGATGAACGGATTCCCTTTCCAGGTAAGAATATCGAGGTCGGCAAACGTGTCGTTCTTTTTTCCATTGATCACATACATGAAGGAGGTGATCGCCGGGAAGTCGCGTTCGAGTCGCGACAGCAGAACGTCTACCCATTCCATGCGCTCGTATGTGACCTGCAGGATCACCATAACCTCTCCGCTGGTGGTAGATCGGATCGTCACGGTTCGAAGGTAGCCCACTTGTTTTCGCAGGTCGAAAAAGGGAATGTTGTGACGAAGCGCTTCCTCTTTCAGCGCAAGCCTGATGGCGTTGGAAGGACTTGATTGAAGATGGCATTCCTGCACATCAAACACCAGGTCGTACTTGCGCGGAATGTGATATCCCAACGCGGGTTCCGGCTCTCCCCAGGGATTACCAGTTGATGCCTTTCGCAAGTCCATTTCTTCAAATGTTAGCCAGCGTTGGGCCGAAAACGTAAAGTCCAGCTTATTTCGGTAGTAGCGTATTCCGGGTGCGCCAATGATGGGTCGGATGGGCGGAAGCTCCAGCCCGCCGATGCGCTCAAGGTTGTCGACCACCTGTTTTTGTTTGTAGAACAGCTGGGTTTCGTACTGGATATGCTGCCACGAGCACCCGCCGCAGGTTCCAAAATGCTGGCAGAACGGGGTGGCGCGGGCCTCTGATAACCGTTTTATGGTCTTTACGCGACCTTCGAGGAACGAGCTTTTGATCTTTGTCAGCTCGACGTCCACCGTATCGCCGGGTGCGCCGCCGTCGAGAAAGATCACCAGGCCGTCGATCCGGGACAGGCATTTGCCTTCGGCAGCCATGGTTTCGACTACAAGATCCTCGATTATGTCTCCTTTTTTCATGGGGGCGTCAAAATACGCAAATCGGGGGTTTTATGCGTTCAACCATTTCTCTATCTTGAGTGTCTTATGGGTTGATATGAAGCGGATTTTACTGGCGATCTTATTGCTTATTTCTATCCCCTCTGTGGCGTCTCACATTGTTGGAGGCGAGTTTGAAATTATCCACATTTCCGCTAACAGCTATCGCATCAACCTGATCCTGTATTTTGACGTGTTGAACGGGAGCTCGGGCGCGCGCGACAACGCGATTACTGCGGCGATATACCGCAAGCGCGACAATGCACTCATGCAGACCGTTAACTTCTCCAATCCCAGTGAGTCGCCGGTGCAATACACACAGCCCAGCTGTTCGAACGGAGAGATTGTCACGACCAAACTTATTTACAGCACCGCTATCAACCTGTCCGACACGCGGTTCGGCGACCCTCAAGGGTACTATATTATCTGGGAACGTTGCTGCCGGAACTACACGATCACGAACGTCTACAGCAATGACCCAGCGATGAGTTCGATGGCTGCCGGGCAAACTTTCTACCTTGAATTTCCGCCGGTCGTTAAGGATGGCGTCGCCTTCATTAACTCCACGCCGCACTTGTTTCCTCCGCTGAGCGATTTTGCTTGTCCCCGCAAGCCCTACTTCGTCGACTTCGCCGGTGTCGACGACGATGGCGACTCGCTCGTGTATTCGCTGGCCACACCCTTGAGTACCCATACCATTGATGCCTTTCCCCCTCTGTCACCACGACCTTACCCGGAGGTATCCTGGCGTGCGCCGTTTAACCTGAACAATGTCATTGGAGGCGCACCCGATCTGCACATCAGCAGCGATGGGCTGCTCAGGGCTACGCCTATGCAACAGGGACTGTTCGTGTTCGCCGTAAAATGTGAAGAATATCGCGAAGGCGTAAAGATCGGTGAGGTACGACGCGACTTCCAGATGCTGGTCGTCGATGCCTGTCCGCGTGCCGAACCTCCGCAGATAAAAGGGCGCAAGCTCGCTGATGCGGGCTTTGCATACGACGAACAGATGAGTGTTACCTTCGCGAACGTAGCGGATGCCGATCGTTGCATCGAGGTGGAGGTATCCGATCCTGATGCTTTGAGCCCCGACGATAACTTCCTCGAGAAGGTCAAAATAAAGGCAATTCCCATCGGCTTCAAAAAGAATGTGTCAGACGTCCTGCCCGACGTGGTGAGTGCCTCACTTGTTAATGGAAGCACCAGTCGCTTCCAGATCTGCTTTGACGAGTGTCCGCTCGTCAATGGTCCATTTAAGATCGGCATTGTTGCTTTCGACGATGCGTGTAGCGTTCCGTTGAGCGACACCCTGGTGATTACGGTGAACATTCAACCGCCACCCAATCATCCGGCCGAGTTCCTGTCGCCGGATGTGGAGGCCCTGGTGCCCGAGGGAACGGTTCGCACGTGGCCGATCAAGGGCATAGACGCCGATGGAGACGCGCTAAACGTAAGGATAGTCACCGACAATTTTACCCTGGCTGACGTGGGCATGCAGATCGTGCAACGTAAACTGGAGAACGGTACCTATGAAGCTGAACTTATATGGGACACACATTGCGATGTGGCAAATTTTAAGTTCAGGTCGGAGTTCAATATCAAAATCCTGCTGGACGATGTCGACGTATGTTTGTTGGCGCAGCCGGACGTCATGGAGTTCAGGTTGAAGGTCGATTTGCCCCCGAATGTACCACCCGTTATCGATTCGGATCTTACGGGTGACCCGCAGGAACGCTACGTGACCGGCATCACCCGCAAAGTAAATGAGTCGCTGTTTTTTCACGTCACCGGACGAGACGACGACAAAGACCTCATTGTGCTGGGAGGCGAGGGGCTGGGATTCAATATGACCGATTACAACATTTCATTCCCGGGAGCCACCGGCAACGGAGCCGTGATGTCTCCTTTTGTCTGGAATGTATTCTGCGACAATGTCGATCTCGACCGCCGTGATCTATTTACTTTCCGGTTTATCGTTGTGGACGACGACAACCGCTGTCGTGTATACCAGGCCGACACACTGGATGTAACCGTGAAGTTGCTTCCACCCGACAACAACGAACCCTTGTTGCAGATCACGAGCCTGGAACAAAACATGCCTATGGTGAACAACAGCGTTGCCGCGGAGGTGGGCAAACAGATCACGCTGGGGCTATCCGCCACCGATCCGGATAATGCACCGCAGGCGGACATGCTGCACCTGGACCTGATCGATGTGGCCGGCGCTGCAGATGGCTATATTTTTGCACCTGCCGACGGACGGCGGGCCGTTAACACCACGTTCGCGTGGAAGACTGAATGTACCGTACTGGCGGGCGAGCCCGAGGCCACATTCACCTTCACGTTCAATGTGGTTGATGATCGCTGCTGGAGTCAAAAAGGGGATACCGTAGCCGTTGACGTAACGATTCACGACGTCGTTCGCGGCGATGAAGATTTTCTGCCGCCCAACATCATCACGCCGAACGGCGACAACAAGAACGATTTCTTCGCGATGGTGCGCGAAGACCCCGCAACCCATGAACTGATCAACATCCTTCCGGACGACAACTGCGAGGGACAGTTTCAACGTATCTTCATTGTAAACCGCTGGGGAGGCGAAGTGTATTCTTCAGCCGATCGGGATTTCAGATGGTATGCCGATAACCAGGCGGCAGGTGTCTACTTTTATACGCTGAAATATTCAGACCGTGATTATAAAGGGACGGTGAGTGTGGCGTATTTTGAGGGGGAAGCGATGAAAAATTAGTAATTACTCATTACTAATTAATAATTCTAACCCACGCCCGCACGAATCACAAACTTCGTAAACTGTCCAAGTTCCGATTCGACGTGAATGGTGCTGTTGATCTTTGCCAGCGTTTCTTTTACGATGAATAGTCCGAGGCCTGAGCCTTTTGAGTTGTCGGTGGCACGGAAGTACATGTTAAATACCTTATCGAGGTATTCGCGTCGGATACCGATACCGTTGTCTTCCAGGGTCAGTTCCCAGTAAGAGTTGGATGATTCGGCGGTGAAACGGATCCAGTTCTCAACCTTATACAGATCCCGGTATTTGATGCCATTGCTCACCAGGTTGTGAAGCACCACCTTGATGCGCGCGCGGTCGGTGTGAACGTGCAGCGTATCGTCGATTTTGTTGAGGAACTGGAACCGTGATGCTTCCTGCCAGAAGGCGAGTTCATTCACCACTTCATCGATCAGCGGCTTCAGGTATACATTTTCATAGTTTACCAGCACGTGCGTGTTGCGTGCGTAGTCGACCATGCTCTTGATCACCGCTTCAAGCTTCATTATTGTCTGGCGGATGAAGGCCGTGTATTCGTATATCTTCTCCGGTTCCTGCTCCATATTGATGAGCTGGACCAGTCCGTTGATCGACTTCAACGGTGCCGAGAGATCGTGTGAAGCACTGTAGACAAAGCGGTCCAGTTCGAATACCGTCTTGTTGAGATTGCTGATCGTGTTGTTCAATTGTTCCGTGCGCGCTTCGACCGTTTTCTCGAGCGTGGTGTTGATATCCTGCAGTTGTTCGCGCGCCTGCAGGAGGCTTTCCTGTTGGTGCATGATGTGTTCGTGCTGCGACATCAGTTCTTCGTTCTGCGCCTGTATCTCTTTGTTCTTTTCAAAGATTTCGAACTGGTGTTCACGCAGCTGTTCGTTCATCTGGTTGATCTCGTCGAGGTGATTTTGCAATTCCTGGTTCGCTTCGAAGATGGCGTGCGTGCGTTCTTCCACCCGTTGTTCGAGTGTTTTCTTCTGACGGATCAGAAACTGGATGCGCAGGCGGTGAAATGCCAGCGCGAGGAGGATGGCCAATGCCGCGACGAAGATCTTGAACGACATCGCCTGGTACCAGGCAGGTACGATGGCAACTTTGAGCGTGGCGGTGTTGATGGTGCCGGTATTCGATTCATCGCTGGAACGAACCATGAATGTATATTCTCCCGGCTCCAGGTTGGTGTAGGATAAAAGTCGCCGGTTGCCGGTTGGCTGCCAGTGGTCGTCAAATCCCTTCAGCATGTATTCGTATTGCCGGTCGTCGGCGAAGTCGAATCGGAGCGGTGAGAACTGTACGCTGAACGAATTCTGGTAATGGCTCAGGATTACTTTTGTGGCCATGACAATGTTGTCGCGCAACACCGTCGAGCCTGGATGTTGTTCTTCGTTGTTGACGAAGAAGCGTGTGAATACGAGCGGGAAGTCCTTTCCATTTTGCCGGAATTCTTTGGGCGTAAAAAAGTTGATGCCATGGATGTTGCCGAACGCCAGCTGACCGTTTTGCAGCACGATGCCCGCACTGTTGTTGAATTGGCTGGCGGCTATGCCATGAGCTCTTGAGTAGTTCGAAAAGTGGACCTCTTTCGGTTCAAAGGCACTGATGCCTGCGTTGTGACTGATCCAGATGCGGTGAAGGCTGTCGCGCAGGATGCTGTGAATCCCGCTGTTAGCCAATCCGTTGCCTTCGTTGAACAATTCACTTGTCTTGGTGGTGGCGTGGTAGGCAACCAATCCGATGCTGGGCGCGCCGGCCCATACGGTATCGCGATTGCCCAGGCATATCGCGGTTACTGTCGTGGCGGCATTCAGATGATTGGTCAACACCGGGTGATATTCCGTCCTTCCCGTCTTCAGCAAGTTGAGACCGCCAACGTCTTTGGCAATCCATACATTGTTGGCTGAATCGACCGTCAAAGCCTGGATGCGGTCGATCGCGTTTGGATCCGGGTCAGGACCCGATGCACGCACGGTCTGCCCATCGCTAATGCGATATCGATACAGGCCCTGATCAAAAGTCCCCACCCAAACATGGCCAAGTCCGTCCGTAGCCACGGCTATTATCTCGGTGCCCATATCTACTCCGTTGGACGGCCTGATTCGTTCCAGTAACCGTGTCTCCGGACGGTAGCGAAAAAGACCCTCGCCCCAGGTTCCTATCCAGAGGTGTTGTTGTGCATCGATCGCCAGGCATTTGACTTTGTCGACGCCTGGAGCAATCGGTACCTTGGTTAACGAGGCGTTGGGAGAACTCCCCAACTGACCCTGATACTTATAGAGGCCGCCGCCATCAAGACCGATCCAGAGGTTTCCAGCAATGTCTTGCGCCAGGGCATTTACGTTTCCGATCCCGGTCCCCGAACCGGCTGTTGCCACAATGGACAGCGAGCCGAAGTTCATCGTATTCTTGTTATAGATGTTGACGCCTTCGTAGATTGTGCCGATCCAAACTTTTTCGTCATGGTCGACATACACCGATTTCATAATGTTGCCGTGGATGCGTGTATGATCGGTTGGTCCGGGAAGGAAGGTGGTGACTTCCAGGTCAGTGAAGGGATCAACTCCTGCGCGGACGAGACTGAGCCCGTTGTCGGTGGCGATCCATATGTTTCCCGAAGAGTCGCCGGCAATTCCGGGTACAAAATTACTTCTAATGGTTCGGTTGTCATCGCCGGCAGGTATGCGCATCGTTCGTCTCGTAGCGGGATCGTAAATGCCCACGCCAGTCCTGTTGGATCCGGTCCAGACTAATTTCCGCACGCGATCAACATAGACCGTTAGTGCGTCGGGAATGTTACCTACAACGTGGGGATAGCTCTTACCGGTAGCCAGCTCGTAGGTAAACAGGCCTTCACTATTGACGCTCACGATGAGGTTTGAGTCGAGATCGTGGGCGATGGCAACGAATCTTGTCAGGCGGGTGTGAACGGTGTCGGTGATGAAGGGAACTCTCATCATTTTGACCGAGTCGACGTGTGAGACTTTTGCACGAAAGAAGCCGTCGGCACCCACGTATAAATAACCGTCGCGACCTTCAATCATTGAGCGTATAGTTGCGCGTGGAGACTCGCCTCTGGCCGGCAGTTTTATGGCTTTGAAATCGTCTGTGTTTCGCTGGTAGATGAAGAGGCCACCGTCTGCTGTACCGACCCAAAGGTTATGTCGCTTGTCTTCGACCAGCGACAGGATAAAGTTGCTTCCGAGGCTGGTGGAGTCGCCATCGATCTTGCGATATACTTTGATGGATTGTCCGTCGTATCGATGCAAGCCGTCTTCGGTCCCGATCCACATGAAGCCTTGATGGTCCTGGACAAAACTTCGGGCATTGCCGTTGCGGAGGCCGTTGTCGATGCCGAGATTATTGAAATAGATAGTCTGTGCCGCGAGGGGAAAGGAGAGGAGAGAAACTATGAACAGTGCAGCCCGACGATTCATAACACTTAATATAATAAGAATTGAGAATTGACAGCGGACAATTATGAGCGGCGGCGGGCGCCAGGACTTTGTCGGGCGACCAAATCAATACGTTGCATTATCATGGTAATGAACTGATCAAAATCCTAACCAACATCTTAATGACCATTGGCAAAACTGATGCGACCCTCTAGGCGGTAACAACATTCGAAAAATCTGTTGGTGTTAACCAGGAACGAAGCGACGAGCCTGCATAAAGAAGCCCCGATAGGGGCTCCATAATTGTCAATTGTCAATTGTTAATTTTTAAAGTCTGACCGGCAGCAAACTGTGATCCTTCACAAACACCGTGTGGTCATTCCACCTCACTTTATACCAGACATCCACTTTGCCTACGATCTCAAATTTGTGTCCTTCACCCACGATGCTTACAACGGACGCGCCAGCCGACGGGCCATCAAGCAGATAGGTGTTGGGTTCACCGATGATGCCCGTAAAAATCTTTTCACCCAGGTTGACGTGCACGATCATCAGTGCCAACAGGAAGAAGGCAACTGTTCCGGCGGCAATGGAGCGTTTGCCTTTGCTTCTCCAGAAGAGCACTAATGCAAGGCAAAAGAGTACGACTGCGCCTAGGGTAAGCGATATGTCCTGGTGATAGTCGTGATAGAAGGAGAGGGCCAGGTCGGAGTCGGAAGTTTCGTAGCCATCGAGGTTGAATTTTGTGGCCAGCTCCTGCATTTTGTCGAGGGCGCTCTTGTCGCTGGAGGCGAGGTAGTATAGGTTAAGGTAGTACAGGGCTTTGCCGGGGTGGTTGAGGCCCTCTTCGACGAAGGCCATTTTGAGGAGCATGGCGGGCGTGTATTCGTGCTGTGCGAGTATCTCGCGGTATTGGTCCAGCGACTGGGTATACTGCTTTTTATCGTAGAGCGAGTCGGCCTGCGAGAGGCGAAACGTCGTTTTCTGGGCCAATACCGGGGAGGATGCGGCAATCACGAGCACAATTTTGCACACCCACCTTTGTATATTTTTCATATCCTGCTACCTTTGCGACCTCAATTACGGAAATGGCTGGAAAACGGCCAAAGATGGAGTTGAAATGAGGTGTCTCCCGGTTTGCTCTTGTTGGTGTGAAATGGGTTGATTAAGAGGGAGATAACTCAAAAATCGTGGCGTCTGTCACTTAGGTGTAGGAGGTCAAGATTCCGTAGCTCAGTTGGTAGAGCAATACACTTTTAATGTATGGGTCCTGGGTTCGAATCCCAGCGGGATCACTGATTGACAAATCAAAACACCCGAAAGCTCACAAAATTGATTTTTGTGGGCTTTTTTGTTTTTAAGGCCTACCGAAAAAGACATCTTTTCTCAATTGTAGCGGGACTAATTCGGGACCTGCGAGCCGATGCGAAAACGAGGTCTCACTAACCTGTATAAGGGGTTCAAAATCAAGTAGTTCAGCAAATGAACATCTTGATTCTACAGAGACATCAAAGGAATTTTATTAACCATTAAAAAATTACTTTGATGAACAAAACAATCAGTGTCCATTTCCGCCTGAAGAAGCGAAGCAGCTATGTGAGCGGACAAAAAATGCCAATCATATTTACGATTGACAATTGATGGTGATCGAACAGAATTCTCAACACAACGCGAGATCGACCCTACGAAGTGGAATGCGAAAGCAGGTCGCGCTATCGTTACGAAGAAAGAAGAGACGCGACAACTCAACAGTTTTCTTGAAACAATGCAAGCGCAGATCTATGAAGCCCAGCGCGAACTGTTAAACAAAGGAAAAGAAGTCACGATCAAGTCGATCAGAAATAAAATGCACGGCATTGAAGAAGAAATCATTGATCCGTTGAAAGACAAAAGTTTGATGCCGGTCTATCTCGAGCATATCAAGCACGTATCCGACCTGGTTGGGAAAGAATATGCGAAAGGAACGCTAAAACGATTCAAGGCAGCTTTCACTTCAATGGAAGCTTTCATGAAGTACACGGATAAGGAAGGCATCAAGCTGAGAGATCTCAATCACCAGTTTATAACAGACTATGAATTCTTTTTGAAGACTGTTCGGAACGTTGAACACAACACTGCAATGGGTATCATTAAGAAGCTTAAGAAGATTGTTCGAATTTGTGTTGCTCACAACTGGATCGAAAAAGATCCGTTTATGAATTACAAAGTAAAAATACGCGATACAAACAGGCCGTTCCTTTTACAGGATGAACTGGAACGGATTATTAACAAGCGGATTCTAACAGAACGGCTCTCACAGGTACGGGACATCTTTGTTTTCTGTTGTTACACGGGACTCGCTTATGCAGATGTTCAGAAACTGAGAAGAGTTGATATTGTGATCGGTCACGATGGTGAAAAGTGGATTCATACCGAACGTGACTATTCCTGTGACCTTTGACCCCTCATTCCATTTTCGATTGACCCCCTGTTCCTGCAAGATGACCCCTTCTAGGATCACGGCCAATACCTGAAATTCCAGCAAGTTGACCCCTTCAGGAATTTGATTACGACCGAGATTTTCCAGTAAGCTGACCCCTGGGTCAACTTCCAGTAATTCCGGCAAGCTGCCCCCTGTGTGATGGGATCTGTTCTGGCTATCCTTATCGGATAAAGCATCAGAACCAATGGCCTATTATCCTATCACTATGAATCAAGTAAAACAAATCTATAAGCTTCGTGCCGAAGGATTCGGCATAAAACGGATTGCGGCTATCCTAGGCGTGTCCAAGAATACGGTGAAGTCGTACCTGCGAAAGACGCAAGAACTTGCCCTGCCGGATGAAGAAATGATGGCTACAGAAAATCCGATATTGGCAGATCAGCTCAAACCTGTATCTACACAAGAGAAGGAAAATTATCAAGTCTTCTTGCAGCGCGCTGAATATTATGTTCAGGAGTTATCAAACCGAAAGCGAACTCATGTCACTCGAATGATCCTTTGGGAAGAAGATTTCAAAGCCGGCATCATTCGACTAAAGTATTCGCGCTTCTGTTACCATTTAAAGCGCTATCTAAAAAGCAAGCATCCTTCCATGGTGATGATTCATCGCCCAGGTGAAAAGATGTTTGTAGACTTTGCAGGAGACAAACTTCATTATGTTGACCGATCTACCGGAAAAACTATAGCCGCTGAGATATTACTTATTACGCTGGGCTATAGCAACTATACGCTAGCTATTGCTTTACCTTCACAAAAGAATGAAGATCTCATTGAGGGACTTGTCATTCTGTTCTCCTACCTGGGTGCAATTACGGCGGCGATCGTTCCTGACAATCTAAAATCAGCGATAACCACTCCTGATCGCTATGAAGCAGTGATCAACGAGAGATTCCTTGATATGGCAAACTACTATGGTGCTGTTGTTCTTCCTGCACGGCCCATTAAGCCCAAGGACAAGGCAAAAGTAGAAACTCATGTGAATGTAATTTACCATCAAGTGTATGCACGGTTAAGACACATGACCTTCAATAGCCTTGAGGAGTTAAATCGGGCGCTGCATGAGAAGGTACAATTGCTTAATGAGTCGGTGATGCAAGACTATGGCGTATCCAGGAAAATGCTTCTGGATAGGGATGAAAGAGTTATGTTAAAACCTCTACCCACGCATCCCTATTCCATTGTCAAACAATCAAAATGCACGGTTGCTCAGAATGGTCATGTTCGGATTACCAGTATTGCCAAATACCTGAGTGTTCCGTATCGATTGATTGGACAGAAGGTAACTGTTCTTATCAGCAATGGTATTGCAAGAATTTATCATGAGCGTCAATGCGTAGCCACGCACACAATAGCGCACGGAGGAATATATATCACACAAGCCGATCATATGTCTTCCGTTCATAGGGAATATCTTGATAGCCTATCTCCTGAGGTACTCATACAAAAGGCACGCGCTATTGGGCCTGAGGTAGAAGCGCTGATCAGTGCGGTACTCAGCAAGGGCCTGTTCCCCGAACAGATGTATAAAACTTGCCAGGGTATCCTTGCATTACAGCATAAATGCGAACGTACGCGATTCCGTAAGTGTTGTCAGCTGGCAGTATCCAATGACTTGACCTCACTTAGATACATGCGGCACCTTGTGGGGAGTGCACATGTGAAGTTCCAGGAAGATGCCTGTTCATCCGATCTTCCCAAGCACGATAACATCCGGGGACGCGACCATTACATCTGAACAACTAAAAACAATTTATAAGTATGAATTACACACAAACACTGGAACAAATGCGTTCCCTCAGGCTTCATGGAATGGCTGAAGCACTTGACAATCTCATCTCCGCAAAGAAGGTCTCCACGCTAACAGGCGAGCAGCTGCTGGCTGTTCTTGTTCAACAGGAGCATGACGAACGACACGGCCGGAAAATTGATCGTCTTAAGAAAGTGGCTAAGTTCCGTTACAATGCCGCGTTGGATCAAATCCGTCCCGATGCCAGTCGAAACCTCGATGCCACACTCTTGGCTCAACTCACAACATGCTCGTGGATCAACAACAATGAAAATATTTTGATAACCGGGCCAGCTGGCGTAGGAAAAAGTAACCTCGCTTCCGCACTTGGTAACCAATCCTGTCTTAATGGCTTTAAGGTGTTATACTTTAACAGCCAGAAACTATTCTACTCTCTTCGGCTTGGCAAGATGGATGGTACACATCGAAAACAAATCAACGCCATCGCGAAGTCTGACGTGCTCATTATTGACGACTTCGGTCTGCAAAAATTGGATGACTACTCACGTCTTGATTTAATGGAAGTGATGGAAGATCGACACGGACGAAAATCCACCATTATATCCGCGCAGCTTCCTGTAGCGGCCTGGTACGATATAATAGCTGAACCGACTCTATCAGATGCAATCCTGGACAGACTCACCAGTAAATCAATACGCATTGATCTGAAGGGAGAATCTCTCAGGAAAAAGAAATAACTTTGACCTACGTTCTTTGCTTTACAGATACAATCCTTCACCCAGGGGGTCAGCTTGCTGGACTAGGGGGTCAATGCCGCTGGAATAGTCACCGAACGGGTCAAAACAGAAACTTCAACACGAGTTCCGCTCCTTCCTCAAGCCATGAAGATCATGGATGCTTACAAGGATCATCCACAATGTGTGAACGAAGACAAACTCTTGCCTGTGATGAGCAACCAGAAGATGAACGAGTATTTAAGGGAGATCGCTGAGCGGTGCGAGATCAGTAAGAAAATGACGTTTCATACTGCGCGGCATACTTTCGCGACTACTGTTACTTTGACAAATGGTGTTCCTATTGAAACCGTAAGTAAGATGCTTGGCCATAA
Source organism: Chryseolinea sp. (assembly GCA_035489615.1). Lineage (GTDB taxonomy): Bacteria > Bacteroidota > Bacteroidia > Cytophagales > Cyclobacteriaceae > Chryseolinea. The sequence continues at coordinate 34,261 of DATHKA010000234.1, read as the reverse complement.
GACACTCAGGACTACGCAGCAGTATGCGAAGATTTTGGATCAGAAGGTTAGTGAGGATATGAAAGCTCTACGGGACAAGATGAATAGAAAAATTATTTGACTTCTCGAGTCCGCCTATTTTGACTGCTGTGGTTATTGCCTCAACTTTGTGCGGCATTAATACTTTATAATTTCAAGGGAGCAGTTGCGGTAAGTAATGCCTTGCTATTTCGTCTTTACCCTTATCTGTCGCTTTGAAGAAATTGCTGACAGAATCAAAGTAAGGTCGCCAAAAGATTTCCTGAGCCTTTTGTACTTGTCGGTAAAAGTGAGGTTCGCTTTCAATTACATAACTTTTCTTTGGAACAAAATTCGTTAAGATAAAATGCAAGGCTAGCGACAGGTCTACAGGGGGAAAGCTAATTCTAGGACAATCGATAACCAGCATGCTTCCGAAAAATGTTTCTGAATTCCCGCCCTCGTCACCCAATTTCATTAATGTTGAACCCCCGAATTGAAAATGATGAATGGGATGGAAGAAATTTTGAGACTTAGTTTCGGCAGCACTTATCGAATCCAAATGGAAGCAGGTTGTCTGCGTATTTCCCTTGCAAATACTATGAACTGTGTAAACCGAATTGGAATGAAACTCCTCACCAACGACACCGAAAGTTAGTTTGAGTTCAACAGAGCTTATTACAGATGATTTTGGACGGATGTTCTTTATTTCTTTAAAATCATTGTTTTGAATCGTCAGCTTGGGAAGGCTTATCTGGGAAGTATTTTTATCTAACTTTATATTATCTAAGAAATAGTAGTCACTTGCTGGAGTTAACTTGTATTTCTTCACAAAGTCTCTCACATGAGGTAAAACCTGATCCTCATAGGAGTGTAGGTAATCCATGTAACGATTTTCTTTTTTTGCCTTTGCCATTACGAATGTATAAAGCGGTATCGCCTCTCTTGCCATGGAAGCGGATCGCGCTCCGTGACTAATTCTGCAAGATTAAGATCAAGAGGGAGCTCGGTTGCCTCATCTAGTACCCAATATTTTGCTCCGAAGTCGCTCGGAGCAAGTGCTTTGATTGCTTTAAGTTTAAAAAATGTCTTTAACTGCTTCACCTTTGCCTCAGCCGAAAGTGTAATTAAGCTGCTTCCACTATCCCCAACATTGGCCCACAACGCATAAAGCCCTTGCATCCAATATCGATCGTGAACAGAACCGAACAATCCGTTGTATTTGATATTTTTAAACGCAGATCTTGACATCAATGCCTTCCAGTCCTTTGACTTGGTAATGTCTATTCCAAGTCTGATTGCTAGTAAGTCCTCAGAGACCAACATACCTGGTGTCCTTACGATATCTTTGTAAAGAAGCTTAATCAATGGAAAAACTCTGGACTGCTTATTCGAAGTCTCATTGCCGTTCGAAATGTATTTCGCGACTCTTTCATCAACATAACTTTCATCGAAAGGATTGAGTAGAGCCTTTAGAAAAGCGAAATTAAATTTTCCATTATACAATCTGCATTGCTCATACGCCTCAATAAAACAACGCATTTCTTTTCCCTTCTCTAAAGGGAAGTCACTTAAATCAGTGTCTTTCTTATAAGTCTCATCGAAAAGATCCTGAGATGTAATATCACCATAGAATGAAGATTTTAAATTTTTATCTGTGGACCATAAAAAGATCGGAATTGGTTTGTTTATCTCACCTTCGACAACCCTGCGTCTGACATATTGCGCAACTTCAGACGCTTTATAATTTACGCGTTTTCCACCCGCGATTGGCCGTTCATTCAAGCGCCAATCCAAAATCAAGCAGTCGAAGTTATCCATCCGGTCATCCAGGTCTTTTACCATCTCGTCCCAATGCTTCGGAAGTTCCGGGGTAATTTTCAAAGACGCCCGTTCTACGTCTTCGATGGTCGGCTCAAGAAGTGACTTATCGACTTCAGCGCTGTCATCAATATAAAGTACTTTGTATTTTTTCATATGGACGCTACTTCAATTCGAAAACACGTGCTATAACCGGATCTGGGCGTAGATAAGTATACGTCACCTGAATAGCTTTCAACGATTTGTCTCACTATCCAAAGACCAAGTCCGGACCCGGAAATATCGCCCTCACCCTTTACACGCCTTTCAGAAGATTTTGTAGTAGTAAAGAATGCCTCGAAAACTTTTTCTTTGTGCTGTGGAAGGATACCGGCTCCATTATCTTGAAATTCCAAGAAAGCTTTCGAGCCTGATTTGCCTAGTCTAATTAAGATTTTCCCACTAACACCTGCTTTTTTTATCGCTTTTTTAGAATTAGTAAAAAAATTAAAAAGAATAGAAGACCACTCAGAGTAGTGCATCGGGATAGTTTTGATTTTCGGATCATCAAATTTGAACGCCACCTCGATACTAGATCTTTCAAGGTCAGCATTCATACCCTCAATAAATTCACCCACAATGTCTTTCAAATTTTGTGATTCCCGGGTTCGATCAGAATTTTCAGAGACAGTTTTATCAAAAAAACCAACATAGGTTGTTAAGCCAGATAGATTGTGGCGAAGTCTATCCAATATTTTTTGCGAAAGCTTATCCTTGATTGCTAGACTTAGTCTATTCAAATCTGACGTTAGAGCTGGAATGTACTGCCTCATCTCGTGTGTAAATTCTGCCACCGACATCCCAAGTGTTGCTAAAACTCTTAGCATATTATTTTCCTCAAGAAGCGACTTCTTATAACCGTCTTCTCGTAAAAATTCATTATTAATTAAACGGATGGCACTCTTAACTTGCCCGTGAATTTTTGTATGTAAATCTCCGATCTCCTCTGTCGAGACCTTCTTTTCTTTTAATTTATTGACCTCTTGCTCAAAAAAATCCGTCAATTGATTTTCGATCACTGCAAGCTTTGCTTCCGGCTTTGCCGATTCCTTCCATTCTTTTTGCGATGCTGTGACTTTTCGTCCACGTGACTTTCCAACTAACCTCGCGGCCTCAGTACATGCAGTTTGACAAAACTCCTTGAGTGCTTCAAAGGCGACTGTTTCTATCAGACCTTCCCTGTTTGATGTCTCTTTAAATAAAGTTTCTTTTGGGTCAAACAAAGACAGGAATCCAAAGAAATTATTGTTTCCAACAGGAGTGAGTATTTCACGTTTGCGACTGATCACGTCTAATCCAAGCCAATCATTATTCGGTTCTCCATAGGGTAAGACCCTGAAACCATTTCGATAGACTTTTATACCAGCCCGACCCTCATCTATATACTCTTTAATTTTGGCCGATTGAGGTCCAGTGAGTAATCCCGCCTTTCCAAGGATATAATAGTAAGCCTTAAAATAGACTTCCTTCAGAGGGCCTTTCTCAAGCTTAATACTTCTGGTTGATTTTATGTTAAGGAGTTTAGAAGTGATTTTAATGACTTGGTTTTTGCCTTCTACATAAGAGTCAATTTCAGCCACAGGAAAATCAAAAATCAATTTATTCCTTCTTGGAACCAACCTCTCTACGCCATCCTCCAAGAACGTTAAAGTAACATCAAACTGATCGGTCTTGATAGGTAGCTTGTTTGAGATAGAAAACGGCTGCAGTAGATCGGAAATAAATTTATAGACGTTTTTGGCGTCATCATCGGTCCAAACATCGTTAAGTTCTTCGATCGTTATTGTCGTGCCAATTTTGACAAAATGGTCCTCCATTATTGGAAAGGGTACATAGGAAATATTTTCGCTGCCTGAAAATTGATTCCAATCGACAACGACCTTGAACGAGTTCGAATCGGCCGCAATCGTTTCAACTGTTAATTTCTTTCCAAGTCTAAGCGTTGCAAGTCTTCCGATTCCCTTGCTGCCTCCTCTCTTTCGCTTGAAAACTGGTGAATAAGGAGTAGACACCTTTTCTCTTGTGCCAAGGACCATAAATCCCTTAACAAGTTCTTCTCTGTTCATTCCATTTCCGTCATCGATAATTTTTATTTTTTCTTTGCCATGAGTTTTATCGAAAACGACTTTGACCATTTTCGCGTCTGCATCAAAAGAGTTCTTAATCAATTCGCAGATAGCAGTCTCCTTTTTACTAACCAATTCTTCGCCAAGCCTATTTATTAAGCTGCTGTCTACTTTGAAACGTACATGTTCTGGATCAGAATCTAGCAAAACTTCAGAAGCTTTAGAGACCAAAGCGTAGTCAGGCTCTTTCTTTGCCAGTTCTTTATTAATAAGGGCTTTTGCTTGAGCTTCGGTCATAACAGGTACTTATATTTATGCGACCCTTAGTGACTTTATTTTCACCATCTCATCACTGAAATTTTTCCGCAAACAGTCATCAAAGAGTCTCGAATCGTGGTGAAAAATCAGATCATCTGCTAATGATCTCGCCATAAGATTTTCGCCCTTATTTAGAAGGTCATCTATTCTCTTAAAAACAGAGTTAATTTTTTGCTTGTCAATAAAAGTAGGAATCAAAATTTTAAGTTTTTTCGCATCCCCAGGTTCAAGTTTTAGAGATCCTGTTCCATAGCTTCTACCAATAAGTTCCGCATGGTACTGAGTGAAAGAGGTAAGCGCACTAATGCAGACTAGCTTTATGAAGTAGGTTTTATTATACTTTTTTTTGAAGAAGAGTCTGTGAATTGAATTGGTTACATTCACCTTTGCTGAGTTCAGTGCGATCCTTGGTCCATTGATAGAGTGATATACCATTATTCCTTGCGGAATTCTATTATCGTCCATTTTGCGCCAATTTTCACGATTAGCAAATGTTGCATTCTCAAACACTTCCTGAGGAATCAACTCTTTAATTTTATAGTATCTATTTCGGTCCTTCTTGTAAAGTTTTTCAAAGTCAATTAGAAAGAATTTTCTTTCTTTTTCTTTAATATCAAAGAAGTTGGATGTTAGGTTTATATTTTTGAAATACTTTCCGTTAACCAAAACTGGATAATAGAAACTTCTCTTTAGTTTAAGACTCTTAGCGATGGCATGACTGATTATTACATGTTTAGAAGCGCCGGTAACTATTCCTATACGGATATCGCATAGGTCGTCAAGCTCATAGGTGCTCAAAGTCTCACTGGCGTTATCACCTTTGAAACTGCTTACGATTTCAGGAGGAGCACTTTTAAGCTCATGGATTCTCGAGCAGAAAGCATTAAATGTTGGAAAAGTAAATACTTGCGCTCGCTCGCATTTATTTTCAAAATCTTCACACAGCAAAAAAAGAGTTTTCTCTTTCGTGCCTTCGGTTAAAAATATCCGTTCACTCAGCTTTATTAGTTTCACATTACCAAACCTAGAGCAAAGGAATTCCTGAATTTGCTTGCCGTAGTTTGTAAATAGAATACTTTCCGGAATTATGAAACTCAGTCGGCCACCTGCCTTTAAAAAATTCAGTGAATGAACTATGAAATACACCCACAGGCTCGCCTTTTTTGACACAATGAGTTTATTCTCGTTTGCTATCTCCCACGCTCGATTTTTGTTTTTCATTTTACTTATAGGGAGGTAGGGTGGATTACCCAAAATCAACTCAAATTTTTTCCCAAAATCATCAGGTTGAGATTTTAAAAAATCGACCAGTTTAAAATTCCTATGATTGGCATTTGTGAAATTCCCTTTTAAATTCTTACGCGCTAGTTTGTCAATGTCATATCCATAAATACAGCTAGATGGGTCTGTTTGACCTAGTTGTTTCAATCGGTTATATGAATTTTCCAAAAAGCTACATCCACCAAAGCTAGGTTCAAGGATGTGTGTGTTTTTATCTGAAATTGACAATTCACACAGAACCTCACTGACGCGACTGGGGGTGTAATACGCTGCAAGATCTTTCTTAATTCTTTTTGCCATCTGATTGTCAGGGTTACGATTTGTCCTTTTTGGAGGTCCTTACCTTCTTTACTGATACTGGGCTTGACTTGGCGCATTCAGTAGCAAAGTCAACTAATACTTTTTCGATAAACGGCTTAAGCGACCCATGGCCTTGCAGTGTTGCCTCAACCTGGAGAATGGCAATAGTTTCCAGAGGTAGGTCAATATTTTTGCGTAGCTTCTTCATATATATTTATATATAAAGATATATAAAATTATTTTAATAAAAGGTATATCGATTGATGCGTCCATACTCCGGTTTTTGACTCAAATATTTTTACCCAACCTACCTAACAACTTGTTAAGAGCCTACTTGTCTTTAATTCAAATTGAAGTCAAATGAATTCAGAAAAATATTTCTGCCCAAGGTGTTCTACACGTGGGGAGAGAATGTTGCATTCGCGCAAATTGGTATCAGGTAAATGCAAACAAAATAAATCGTCCCCAGTGGGTCCCAACTGTGTAGACTCTGTTTTGCATTTATCAGAATATTGAAAAAGAAGCACAAAGAAATCCATAGGAAGGTGATAACAACACGCGAACAGCATCAAATGAATAGAAAGTATTGTATCAATTAAAACCATATAATTATGACGTACGAGATAATCACACACGAAGACCTGCAGAAGTTTCGTCTGCAGCTGTTGGAGGATCTGACACGAATCATGTCAGGCGCGGTGCAGCCACAATTAAACAAAGAGTGGCTAAGAAGTTCAGAGGTGAGAAAGATGCTCGGTATCTCTCACGGTACGTTACAGAATTTGCGGATCAAGAATATTCTGCCGCATAGGAGGATCGGAGGCCTGATGTACTACAAGTACCAGGATATCCTCAAGTTGTTGGAAGGTGATGCTACAAAGCAGAACAGTCATGGAAAAGCAGCTTGAGCAACTTTCCTGCTTCATCAACCGGGTGGCATCAGATGTTCGTCTGAAGCCTACCCACACATCGCTGTACCTGGCACTTTGTAATTCGTGGATCGGCAGCCGGTTCGCAAATACGTTCCATGTGTCGAGACGGAAGCTGATGAGGGCAGCGCATATCCAGTCCATCGTTACCTATCACAAGGTCATCACAGACCTTCAGGCATTCGGCTACTTGCATTACCTACCTTCTTACCATCCTTTCAAGGGAAGTGCGGTGACCTTGCGAGAAATTTCATCGACCTAAATGCCAATTGTGATGACCTTGGAAGCACCTTCGAAGGTTTTAGGACCACCGTACGCGGTCTGAAATGACCTTTAAGACGGCTGTTCAGATGAGGCTAGCATGGAAAGTCATCAGATTTGAAAACGTCATCAAGTGTAACTTAAAACACTCATTAACCTTCAGAATTACGGTGAAAAAGAAACTTGAAATGAATAACGAAACACATTTTCAGGCCCTGATTAAGGCAGCTATTTGATAAGAGTTGTTGTAAGGAGCAAGCCATGTTTTCGCTACGCTCAAACAGCTTGTTAAAAACATAACACTTCGTTTAAAATCATTTTATGGGAAGACCACGTGTAGAAGATCAGAATAAAAGAATCGTCCAGGTCAACATCCGCCTAACTGAAGAAGAGCATAAAAAAATAACTCAATATTCACAGGCGAGCGGACTAAGTCCCGCAAACTGGATTCGCAGAAAAGTTTTTACAGGAAAATTTCCGCCAGTGAAACTGTCGCCTTTAGAAGCATCAATGTATAACGAACTGAGATCAATGGGTGTCAATTTAAACCAGATTGCTCACAAGATTAATCAGGGAGACGATTATAGATCGCATTTCAATTTTATAATAGATATGTGGATTACGATCAAGAAAATCCTAAAACAATTGACCAATGACCGGCAGCCAGGTTAAAGGCAAAAGTTTTCGCGGTGCCTTGCGCTACAATCAAGAAAAGGTTGCGGATGGCAAAGCTGAAGTCCTCGATAACTCCTTTGTTAATACTTCCGAGCGAAATATTATGAAGGAGGTTGCCATGGTGAGGATGCAACGCCCAGATCTTAAAAAGTACTTCTATCACACATCGATCAACTTTCCGAAAGATGAGAACGTAAGCAATGAGCTGATGATAAAGATTGGTAGGGAATACCTGGAAGCAAATGGATTCAATCAGCATCAATACATCATGTTCCGCCACGAAGATGCTGGCCATCCGCACTTTCACATCCTGGTGAACCGCATCGGCTACGACGGCTCTGTAGTCACCGACAGCAACGACTATGCGCGAAGTGAAAAGGTCCTGCGCGATCTTGAAAAGAAATACAATCTGACGCAGGTGATCGGAAGTCGCGAGGCTAAGGAACGAGGCATGACCAAGAACGAAAAGGAAATGATGGAGCGGAGAAACGCACCATCCCACAAAGTGGCTATGCAAGTCATCATTGGTGAGGTTCTCGAATCGAAAAATCAAATGAGTATAAACGAGTTCATTTCTAAGCTTGGAGCGCGAGATGTTCAGGTGCTCTTCAACCAGGCATCGACGGGTTATGTGAGCGGCATTTCTTACAGCTATCAAGGAATGGTGATGCAAGGTTCCAAGCTGGGAAACGGATTCAAATGGTCAACCATCAAAAACATTATCAACTATGAACAAGAAAGAGATCGCCAAAGAATTTACGAGACAAATGCTCGATCAGAATACACCATCGATAAACTTCGAGCAGGTAACAAACATGCTGAAACAAATAGAGCAAACACACCGGGAGGTACTGAACGATATGGAAAGCTTCCGGACAAAACATCGAACCCTGAGCTTTTTGTTTACAGACCATCATTCACAGTTCAAATTATCAGAGCAGCATTTGCAGAGGCTGACCGAAAAACTGAGCGAGCAGTTGACGGAGTTATCAACACGGTTCTCAAAATACCAAAAGTCCTCCCGCTTAAAACGCTACTTGACGCCCACAGTCGTGGGAATAATCTCAGCGCTGGTAACGAACCTGATATCGTGGATCGTGAGTTAAAGGAAAAGCAGAGGAAGAAACGAAGGGGGTTGAGAATGTAAAAGTTGTAATATTTTAACAGGATAATCGGTGAAATTCAGATTATCCTGTCAATATTTTACATGTCGGTACTTATTGCCGGTTTTGTCATTCTTTGAGGTCAAAATCTTAACAAACATTAAAATGTGGCATCATTTGATTTAATGGATCATATGACCTCGATTGCGATTCACGAATTGGCTAAAAAAATGGACACCAAATGCCTCTATGTGAACGATAGCGTCATCAATTTGCAATTCGCGAATCGCGAATTTGTTGGTGGTAAAGTGCGCTAAAATGCACTTATCGGTTGAATTGAATCCTGTGAGCTCAATTTAAATGCATAAAGTGTATTTTAATGCACTTTTCACTTGAATTTCTCTAAGATCCTGTATATTTTTATTCAAAAGAGCATTATAATGCACCAGACAAATTTAATTCAACGGCTGAAAACCCGTAGGGAACAACTGGGAGTAACCCAAGAACAACTTGCAGAATTGGCAGCCGTAGCCTTGCGTACTGTAAAAGAACTTGACTCAGGAAAAGGCAATCCAACTGTTAGCACTCTCATAAAACTTGCTGATGTGTTGGGGATGGAATTGAAACTTGAAGTAAGAAAACCTAGCTAACGAAATCCAAAATGCGCAAGGCAAAGGTTTACAGAAATGGATCGCTTGTTGGAGAACTCGTTGAACATAGCCGGAAGCATTACACGTTCACGTACAATGAGGCTTGGTTCAGCGATCCGGAAAAACCCGCAGTGAGTTTGACACTCCCAAAAACACAAAGAGTGTATGAAAGCGAATACCTTTTTCCTTTCTTCTTCAACATGCTCAGCGAGGGAGTTAATAAAAGACTACAAAGCAACCTCCTGCGCATCGATGAGAACGATCACTTCGGCCTATTATTAGCCACAGCACAATTCGATACCATTGGGGCGATTACAGTAAAACCATTTGAGAAAGAAACTAATGAGTAAAGAACAAGTAAAAGCTGTCGATAGCAAGGAACTAGTGAACGTAAGCGTTTGCCCTGGAACGCTTGCTGAAGGTTTTACAACCTACAGTCCGCTTTGCCTCCGTCATCTTTTCGACAATAAGAAAGTTAGTCATGTTTTGTCTTATGAAACTCCAGCAAAAAACGAAACTGTTGCGGAGCAATTCATGGAGAACCGAAAACGTATCTCGATTTCCGGTGTTCAGGAAAAACTGAGTGTTGTTCTTGATAAAAACATCTTGCGGTTGAGCAATGAAGGTGAACAAGGCACCTATATTTTAAAACCTATTCCCCGGGATTTAAAAAAGGTCGACCAGGTTCCTGCCAATGAGCACTTGACTATGCAGATTGCGAAACAAGTTTATGGGATTAATGTTGCTGAAAATGCGATGATCTTTTTCAAAGATGGTTCACCAGCATACATTACAAAACGCTTTGATGTTAAACCGGACGGAACGAAATGGGGTAAGGAAGATTTCGCTACACTCGCTGGCAAAACAAAGGATAATGCAGGACCAGACTTTAAATACGAGTACAGTTACGAAGAACTGGGTTTGCTCTTTCGGAAATATGTTGCAGCTTGGAAAGTCGAGATAGAAAAATATTTTGTATTGGCGGTCTACAACTATGCGTTGTCAAATGGTGACGCGCACCTCAAGAATTTTTCGTTATTAGAGAATCAGTCAGGGGATTATCTAATGAGTCCTGCATATGACCTCGTTAATACCCGCATACACGTTGATGATACTGATTTCGCATTATCGAAGAAATTATTCACTGATGATTTTCAGTCAGCTGCGTGGAAAAAGAGTGGTCATGCTTCTGCTGCGGATTTTTTAGAATTTGGGAAACGGATTGGTGTCGTCGAAGCAAGGTGTGCAAAACTCCTTGCTCCTTTTCTTGAAAGACAAGCAGGTGTTGAGGGTTTGATCAATCAGTCATTTCTTGATGCGGGTTCGAAGAGGGCTTATTTGCTGCATTATAATACTAAAAGGAATTATTTGAACTCCTGACGCAATTGTGATCGAAATTGAACAAATCAGACTATTCCGTTCACTCTTCCATGGCAGAGAAGATGCTTTTGCCATTCGATGGGAGAGCGGAAATAAGAGTGGTTATATGCCATCCTATCAGTTTGACCCATACCATTACAGAGTTCATAAGGCAAAAGGCGGAACACTCAGTAACTATCAAGACAAAACCTTTCAACCCCTAACTGATGAGCAAATAAAACGTCATCTGTTGGGTGAACAACTTATCGGTATATATCCGCTATTGCATAACAATACATCGAATTTTATAGCAGCAGACTTTGATGGAGACAATTGGTTGAGCGAAGCGCGAAAATTTACCCAAGCCTGTGAAGCTTCTGGTCTCCCAGTTTATCTAGAACGATCAAGATCTGGGAATGGCGGACATGTGTGGCTATTCTTTTCAGAAGCATATCCTGCATTCAAAAGCCGGAAGATATTCTTGTCCGTACTTCAAGCCACAGGAATATTCTCTGTATTTGATAAAGACTCAAGTTTTGATCGGCTCTTTCCAAATCAAGATTCACTTTCAGGCAAAGGGTTGGGGAGCCTGATTGCTCTTCCGCTATTCAAAAAATCACTCGATCAAGGAAATAGTTGTTTCATTGATCCTTCCACCACTGAATCCTATTCTGATCAATGGCAATTTTTGAAAAGCATCAAGCGAATAGAAATTGAACAGCTTGATAGACTGTTGAGTATTTCAGCTCCTTCGCTCGAAGTGAAAACTTCCGGAACTTTGACTGTTAGACTTTCGAATAAGATAGTTTTAAACAGAAATGCCGTACCATTGACTTTGATAAACTTCATCAAAGACGAGTTAAACTTTACCAATTCAGAATTTCTGATTAAAAAGAAACTAGGGAAGAATACCTGGAGCACAACGAGAAACTTTCGGTTAGTTGAAGAAGATGGAAATCAAGTGTTTATTCCAAGAGGTTTTATCGGAAAGATCTTGCGGTTTTGCAAGGAGCAGAATATTATCAATAATTTTCTTGATGAACGCGAGAAAAAAGACTCGGTAAAATTCACTGCGCACATAACTCTTAAGACCCATCAGGAAGATGCATTTAACCAAGCGACTAAAAAGGATTTTGGTGTGATCGTCGCTCCTCCAGGTTCTGGTAAAACTGTACTAGGGCTGGCAATCATTGCGGAGAAGAAACAACCTGCGCTTATCATAGTTCATCGTAAGCAATTGGCCGACCAATGGATAGACCGAATCGAGTCTTTTCTAAAGATTCCGAGAAAGGACATCGGCAAAGTTACAGGTGGAAAAGTTCAACCCGGAAAGTTAGTTACCGTTGCAATGGTCCAGAGTCTAATGAAAGTTCTGGATTCGCAAGATGGGCAAGCTCTTTGCCAACAATTCGGAACGATCATCGTTGACGAGTGTCACCACGTTCCGGCAGAAACTTATCGGTCGGTGATTAGTAAGTTGCATTCATTCTATATGTATGGGCTAACAGCGACACCGTTCAGAAAGTATAATGACGGGAAGCTAATCTTTACCTACATCGGAGACTTAGTTGCTGAGATTAAAGCAAGCCAGGTTGAGAATCTACCGAAAGCGAAAATCGTAATTCGTAACACCGGACTTTCAGTTCCCTTTGACTCAAAGACTGACAAGTTTGAAACACTTTCTAAAGTGCTTGTTCACGATTCCGCCAGAAACAAGATCATCATTGAGGATGTGATGACAGAATTGAATCTTGGTAAAAAAGTCGTTCTTATTTCTGAAAGAAAAGATCATATCGACTCTCTCAATCTATACCTGAAACAATTTTACGAGACAATCGCCCTGAGCGGAGACGACAGCGAACAAGCTAAGTCCACCAAATGGCGATTGTTGAAGGATGGAAATTTTCAAGCCTTAATTATAACAGGACAGTACTTTGGAGAAGGCACTGATCTCGCCAACATTTCATCAGTCTTTCTTGTCTATCCTTTCTCTTTTGAGGGAAAGTTGATTCAATATATCGGTAGAGTTCAGCGATCGGAAATAGCACCAACGATTTTTGACTATCGTGATTACAAGATTCAATACCTTGAGGTGTTGTTCCAAAAGCGAAATATCTATTACAAGAAACTTTATGCTGAGGGCATTTTATTTGATCGGGAAGTGGAAAAAGGACCTGAAAGCTTTGAAGCAATAGCAAAAGTACCGTTAGAGCATTTACTATTTAGGTTCGGCGTTGTAGCGTTTCAGTATAAAGTACCCCAAATCAATACTGAAATAGAATTTGAAGTCGAGAATAGGGAAATGCGCCCAGAATTCGAAGTGTTGAAGCCGTACTTCGCAAAGATTCTAAAAGTAAAAAGCATCCGTGTTAATCTCAGCTACAAGATTGAATTTGACAAAATCAAATCATACATCGCATTTTCGGATGACCTTGATAAGATCAACAAAGAACTAGTGGAAGCTGTCAAGTTTCGGTTTGTAACTAAAAACTTAATTGGTAAAATTCCCGACCAGAAAACTGAGAACTTACTAGACATTCAGCAACTGCAGGAAAGTTCACTTGGTGACAGTCTCTACAAATCAGGCGAAGAGTTGATAGATGAAATTCTTAAGATCAAGGATGTAAAGCACTACGAACAATTAAGATATCTGGCAGCGAAACATGATAGATCTGTCCTTAGAGTCAGATTTGTGTTGCTCCCATTTTCGTTCGTATTTCTCTTGACGGGTGAACAACAATATCACATCATTTGGGAAACACTGGACACTGAAGAGGCCACTTATATCTGGCATGTCGAAAAGCAAAAGCCAACTCTCAAAAACATGTTGAAGGAGATTGATCAGGACTTAGGCTACATCCGATCCAACGGCAGGCAGGCATTTATCGAGAAACCTCGCGAAAACTTCTCAAGAATTATTCATGACTACGCTGAAGTGAAGAAAGGATTTATACTGTGGAAAGATCAGCTTCAATCGAGACTGATATGACTACGCCTATACATATTTGTCAAATCAATATCATGCCTATGAAATCAGTTGATGAGAGTGTATCAAAAAAAATGAGTTTCTTCGCTGGTAGAGAGTAAGGACTTCAAGTCGGATTAAATGTAGTGGTCTATGAAAATGCAATACTGTTCATAATAGATTACCGACTGCCCATTTGAGAATGACACAGGGTCGGATTGGGGCTGACGTATTCGTCATAACTGCAGGCGTATTTATTTAAAAAAAATTTCGGGCCACAATTCTTTTGGTAAATGCTTCCTTATGAGTTCAGATACCTGATCATAACCTTGTGTTTTTAATTCCCTTAAAAAATGTGGCCAGGGTGGAATATTGCTTCTATACACATCAGTAGACAACGTTGACATTCCACCGCCTGACAAAGACGACAAGCCTCCACCACGTAAAGTTGAAAGACCGCCATCTGTCAGTGTTGATAATCCCCCATACTTCAACGTTGAGAGGCCACCGTATTTTAACGTCGATAACCCTCCATATTTTAGTGTTGACATGCCCTCCTCCTCTGAGCGTCGATAGTCCGCCGTTTCTTAAAGATGAAGCTCCATCGCCCCTTAAAGTTGACAACCCACCGCCGGCTAAAGTCGATAATCCGCCGCCTCTCAATGTGCTTAAATTTCGTGGCCAATTATTTAGTCCTTCGATGACAGGCTTGCTCATGAAAGTATGTTTATTAATATGTGCTGCTGCCTAGGTGATAAATTCCGGTGACGACGCCATCCTTCAAAGGCATTAACTCAATATATACTTTTCTATTTTTTAGCCAAGATAAATTTCTGAGTTTGGCCATGTCGATTCGGATTTTGCAAAAAGACCATTTTTATAATCGATCAATGTATTGACAAATCCCTCAATTACATTGACAATATAAAAGTAAGGATTTACAGATACCTTTGAAATCCTTACCTTTACATCACTTTGATGTTCTTTGTACTCTTCCCATAGGTGAGCAATTCGGGAGCGGCAGTAATTGAAAACTGCGAAATAATTAACCGTTAACGGTTTATCGATCAATAAAAAATCCCAGCGGGATCACCAAATTCAAACAAAGCCAATCAAATTCTATGGATTTGATTGGCTTCGTGTATTTTCTTCAAATCAGTTCTCACCAAATAGCAACAACTGCCATCATTGCCTGTAAGAAGAATAGTGTTGCCAAAATATTGAAGGAATGATCGGCGGACCAGCCAAATTAAGTTTAATGCATTTCCGTGCTTTGTCAATAGCGACCAGTGCATCGTTTAGTCAGTCATTAAATCAGCTAATACTGTGTAAACCAGAAAAGTGACCAAGGCTAAATATTCAAAATTTACAGTAGCAGAGGTGTCGGTCGCTAGATGGTGATGAGGAGAGGAGTCACCATGTTTATATTCGCCGCCTATGCCAACAGCATTAAAGCCTGCATTCCTAAATTCTCTGTGATCAGTTTCTGTTGTTATGACGGTAATGCAATCGATGATTAAGCATTTCACCTAAAGTCTCATTGAGCGGTTTGATAAACAGATCATCGGTATCTTTCTACCCTTTGGAAACAAACATCAGACGCTTGTGGATCACCACGCGTGACGTTAGCGGGCAAAGGAAGATATGTTCACATGTAACAACAACCGTATGGATAGAAGCGAGATTAAATTCACGTTTTAAATTTCGTTTAATCGGTTAATTTAATAATTTTAGTACCTCGTCTTACTGACGAACCCAGCCGCACTCCTGTTTCCCATTTACTAGTTTCCCAGCACCTTTAAAAGGCATTCTCATGAAACAGATTGTATTCCTATTTATTATAGGGTCCTTTGCATTTATAATCAGCGCGCAGGGTCAGGCAAATTCTTCTAACAAAACACAAGTGAAATCCAAAGCGGACGGTAAGTTTCCAAAGCCAGGCGAATGGCCCACTTTTCGCCGGAGCGGAACGCAGGAAGCACATTCCCCGTTGCGCGGTAACATCACACAGCCTGTCATAGCCTGGAAGCAGTTCGCCGGAGCGCTTGAAAGTCTCGTCGTCGTGGAACGGGGAGACGCAAATAACCAGATCAGTCTCTCGGGCGAAGAAGCGAAAGCGGCCCCCGCAGACTCCATCACGCTTTCCGATTTCATTCCCACACCGAAAGCGCCCGACGAAGACAATAACATGCATTCGGTATCATCCACCTATGCCGACATTCTGCCGGAATATCCGGGCAAGGAGAAGCTTGAATTCGAGAGCGCTTTTGATAAGCCCATGACCAACGGACAAATACCCTGGACTTATCTGGCATATTATAACTAAAAAAAGATGCTCATCGCAGGAAAATATTTGAGTATTTTGATCTTCCTGTCATGCGCAGAGTTGCATGCGCAGGAAATCATTCATGTTCGTTCCCCTGACGGCAAGGTCATGGCGGAATTTTCTTTACAAGACGGCATGCTCTCCTGGAAAGTAGATTACAATTCCAAAGCGGTAATACTTCGTTCCCGTTTGGGTGTTGGACGATATTCCAAGGATCTCAGCGTGCAAAAAGTTACAGAAAGTAAAAAGGATACAACCTGGCTTCCTGTGTGGGGAGAACGGAGCAGCATACGGGATCATTATAATCAGACATATGTTCTGCTCACGAAGAAGGATGATAAAAACGGACTTGGACTGACCATACGGGCCTACAACGAAGGCATCGCATTTCAATATGAATTTATCGAAAAGTGGGGCGGACGCGAGTCGGATGAGGTACGGGAAGAACTGACTGAGTTCACCATGCCGGAGAACACGAAAGCGTGGTTCACCAATTGTGCGCAATGTCTGTATAAATTGCTTCCGCTGTCTGACTGGCCTTCACAAAATGAACGTCCTTTGACCCTGGAGCTATCCAATGGCCTATACGCATCCCTTTCGGAAGCTGAAATGGTGAACTATGCCCGGACCAGATTTACCCTGAGCAAAACCAAACCTAATACCATTCTCTGCGCAACCGATGGACGCGTGCAGGCCATGACGCCTTTTTCTGTTCCCTGGCGTGTGGTAATGGTGGCAGAACATCCTGGACAATTATTGGAAAATAATTTTATACTGCTAAACCTGAACGATCCTACAGCTCTGAAAGATGTTTCCTGGATAAAACCGGGGAAGATCATGTGGGATATGACAAACTCCCCGAAGGGCGGAAAAGATGCCGTTGATTTCGCCGTGAAGAGAAATATGCAATATGTTCACTTCGATGCCGGTTGGTACGGACACGAGTGGAGTTCGAAGAGCGACCCGAGGGGCGTCGCCGTGGATTCTATTCAATACATCAACAAAGGTGATCTCGACTTACCTGCATTGATCCAGTATGCAAAAGAAAGAGGTGTAGGTGTGTGGTTGTATGTAAACATCAAACACCTTTTGATTTACCTTGATGAGATCCTGCCATTGTATGAGAAGTGGGGGGTCAAAGGGATAAAGTTTGGGTTTGTTGAAGTAGGATCTCAAATGTGGGAAAGCTGGATTGTTGAAGCTGTCAGCAAATGCGCGAAGCATCACATCCTCGTGGATATTCATGATGAATTCAGACCCACCGGCATCAGCAGAACCTATCCGAACCTTCTGACGCAGGAAGGTATATTGAGTGAGATGACACCCGACGCGACACATGATACGCAATTGGCATTCACGCGCATGATTGCCGGCGCAGCTGATTTCACACTTGCTTACTACGCAACGAGGGGTACAACGTTTACCCATAGACTATGCCTTCCGATCATTTTTTTCAATCCGTTGCCGCCATTGTATTGTTACGATGGTCCTGATTGTTATCACGGTGAGCCCGAGATCGAATTTTGGGATAAGATGCCAACGACATGGGATGACACAAAAGTTTTACAGGGCGAGATTGGCAAGCACGTTACCGTGGCCAGGCGGTCCGGCCATGACTGGTTCATCGGAGCCATAACCAATAGTGAAGCAAGGTCCATAAAAATACCACTTTCATTTTTGGATAAGAATGCAACATACAGCGCTACAATATATTCCGATGGAGGTGACGAAATAAAGACAAGAACACATGTGAAAGTCGAAAATAAGCAAGTAAAGTCTAATCAGACGCTGTCGTTTGATTTGAAAGCCAGCGGTGGGGTTGCTTTAATGCTGACAAGGAAATGAGGACAGCCGGACATATTGACAAACCGTGAACGCTATGAAAAACGATCGGACAAGGGCTTTTTTAAGGTGTTTCCCTCTCTATTGATTTCAGGACATCCTCAGAACTGCCTCGATGGACCGTTTCCGATCGGCTTGCCATAAAGGCGATCGGCACAACAGACATCATAGGCAGAACCATCACTAATCCCAACTGGAGAGGTCACAACTTTGTTATTAATGGTGTATTCAAGCAAACGCCCTCCAATTCTCACATCGACGCCGACATCATTCACTCCCAAGAGTGGGTTCCCGATGCCAGGGCCCAGTGGGTGGTAACTATTTGGACGTATATACGGGTTAAAAAAGGTGCCGTTGCAAAACTTCAAGAGAAATTGAATGTGGCGATTGCTCCCATGATGCCAGACGAAAAAGTTACGGCCAAGCTTACTCTGCGACCACTTTTACCAATTCACCTTATGTCGAATCTTAGCGACGAGTTAAGACACCGGTAATATCGTTAATCTCTATATTGTATGCGGCGCGTTGATTCTGATTACGCTGACCATCTCCCGGAATTCAGTGCCGGCAAACAAAAAATTCAGGCCCTTTGACTGCAATGTTACGACCAGCATATCATTTGGGACAAATTCGATAACACATACGCACGCGGGAGGATAGTTTTATTTTATGAATCACGCACCACTATGAAGGAACCTTCTACCGCTCATGGCGCTGGTAGTGTTCGCGTTTGGGAACGCGCCTCCGCAAACGCACTATGGCACCTCGGTTGGGACCGTGGGCCAGTATCACTCCTATTTACGCTTATCGCAGGTGGGAAAGTTGTTGACACGAAACGTCTGGTATTGACGAAGTAACAGCTGAATGCTGCTGGCAACTTAAATGCACAATTCGTATATAAACTAATCATTTACAATAATGCAAAAGATGCTGACACTTATCGTGCTGGTGCATGCCTTTACTTCGATACAGGCGCAAACGCACTATGGTACCGGGGCCGGAACGTCAGGTACAAACCACAGTTACTTCGGGAACTACGCGGGAAATGCCACTACCGGGTCCGATAACTCTTATTTTGGTGCAAATAGCGGCCGATACTCAACGACGGCAGCAAGCAATACAGGTGTCGGCGCTTATTCGCTATATTCAAACACATCAGGTTATTGGAATACCGCAGTAGGAGCTTTTGCTATGTATTTAAATACTACGGGTTTAGGCAACACTGCGGTCGGACGAAATGCCCTTTACAATAATACAACGGGATCCTACAATGTTGCCGGCGGATATTCTGCCATGCTATCCAACACAACGGGGCAATCGAATACGGCTATCGGTGCAGAGGCCTTGTTCCAGAATTCGCTGGGCAGTCTGAATGTGGCGGCCGGAAGCGGGGCACTCAAAAGCAACACAACTGGAAATGAAAATACAGCGAGCGGATCAGACGCGCTGTCAGCAAACACCACAGGCAATGGTAACTCCGCATATGGCTGGAGCGCGTTAACAATTACGAATGGTTCTTACAACTGCGCATTTGGAGCGCAGGCGCTGTTTTCCACCTGCACGGGTTCGTACAATACTGCATTTGGAGCAAAGGCCGGTTTAACACAGAGTGGCACGTGCTCCTACAACAACGCCACAGCGCTAGGGTACAATACGCAGATCACGGGGTCCAACCAGGTGCGGATTGGAAACTCCAGCGTAACCAGTATTGGCGGGCCAGTTGCCTGGACAACCTTATCAGATGGACGCTTCAAAAGGAATGTGAACAAAAATGTAGCCGGTCTTGATTTTATCAATCAGCTGGATCCTGTCAGTTATACGCTTGATAAAGAAGCTATCAATTCATTCCTGGGTTTATCCGATGATCTCCAATCTGATCATGTGGAAGCAAGAAATGCACCCGAATTACATATTGGTTTTGTTGCCCAGGACGTGGATGCTATCATAAAAAAATCAAGATTTACTTTCGGTGGCGTGCAAACTCCATTGGAAGAAAATGACCCCTATACGATACGTTATGACGAATTTGTTGTGCCCCTTGTGAAGGCGGTTCAGGAACTAACCATTCGCTCCGAAGAGCAACGGAAAGAAATAAGAGAATTAAAAACACAGCTTGGCAGCGATAACAGCACGGCATCCCTCAATAGTCTCGCGCCGGGAAACGTCATACTTTTCCAGAACCATTCAACTGCCAGCCGCATTGTACAGTTAGGAACAGACGCGACCGGGCAAGTACTGCATGGCTCTATAACAATTTCAACACTGCGGGGCAGCAAGCTGAAAGAAATTACTATCAACGACGGCAGTAACGCAACCATAGACCTTTCTACACTTGAATTCAGTCCCGGAATGTATTTGTACACATTCGTTGCTGATGGAAAAGTGATCGACACGAAACATCTGGTCGTGACAAAGTAGTGTGATACAATCCTCCCTTCACAGTCGAAATTACAACAAGACAACTATGAAAAAGGCTCTCCTATTTTTTGTGCTGATGCAAGCAGCTTTTGCTCCAATGCTGGCGCAAACGCACTATGGTACAGGCGCCGGTACGCTGGGTACTGGTCACAATTACTTTGGCTATTATGCCGGAAACGCTGCTACGAACACCAGCTCGTACAACTCCTTCTTTGGAACACGCAGCGGACAAAATACCAATACAGGATACAGCAATACCGGATTGGGTTCATCAGCTCTGGCAGGCAATTCTGGCGGGTTCTACAACACAGCCATCGGAATTGAAGCACTGGCCAATAACGAACGCGGTAGCCAGAGCGTGGCAGTCGGCAGGCAAGCGCTGTTAGCCAGCAATTCTATTGGTCTAAACACTGCTTTTGGTTGCAGAGCACTGTGTTCTTTCTATGGATACAACTATACGTCGTCACCGGAATTGGCAAACACGGCCGTAGGAACGTTCGCGTTGTACTATGATGTATTCGGCGGCTCCAATGTCGCCGTAGGTTTTCGTACCCTCTATAGCAGTACCGGCCTTATGAATACAGCGACTGGAGCGCGCGCAATGGAGGAAGACACGAACGGACAATTTAACGCTGCTTTTGGCTTTCGGTCCCTGGCAAAAACTCTTGGATCACGTAACTCCGCTTTCGGTTATGAAACGTTGTATTCAGAAGATTGGGAAGAATGCGACGGAGTAAAGAACACGGCGTTTGGAGCTTATGCTGGATTTGCACAGACCGCAGGTTGCAATCTTCAGAATACCACGGCGATTGGCTACAATGCCCGGGTCACGGCATCTAACCAGATCCGTTTCGGGAATTCATCTGTGACCAGCATCGGGGGACAGGTATCGTGGTCAAATATATCCGATGGTCGCTTTAAAAAGGACGTCAGGAAAGATGTCGCTGGCCTGGAATTCATAAACCAACTAAATCCTGTGAGCTATACGCTTGATCATGAGGCCATCGATAAATTCCTGAGCATTCCGGACAATATGCCAGTTCCTAATTCGCAGGCGCGGAATCCGATTCAATATCAAACAGGTTTTATTGCGCAGGAAGTGGAAGCGACCTTAAAGAAATCGCACTATGTATTCAGCGGCGTGGAGGCACCGAAAAATGAAGGAGACCCTTATACCATCCGTTACGCCGAGTTTGTCGTGCCTCTCGTAAAAGCTGTCCAGGAACTGTCAGGCATTGGAGACGCCAGATCAAGGGATATAATGCAGCTCAAAAATACACTTCGCGATTTTATTGAAAGCGATTCCGCCGAAGTAGTGCACTACAAAGGTGCACAACCTTCACCCGAAGAAGGCGTCTTGCCTGACGGTACGGAGATTCACATAGACGTGCCTGTTGCTACAACGCGAGTCAGCCTGATTATTTACGATGTCGAAGGAAGGGAACTAAAAGACATTCTCGTGAATGAGCGCGGCTATGCGGCAATAGAGATTTCGGACAAAGATCTTAAGCCAGGAGCATACCTCTATGCATTAATTGCGGACGGCGAAGTGCTCGACACAGATCAATTGGAATTGAGGTAGAACGGGCGTTACGGTCGACCTCAATACTAGTACACGATGAAGGAGCCTACCCGCTAAATATATAAATCTATAAGCATGAAAAGTTTCAAAATAGCACTTGCACTATGTCAGGTCATATCGCTTGCCGGGCACGCACAAACGCACTACGGTGTTAACGCGGGTACACTGGGCGCCAACTACAGCTACTTTGGTTACTATGCTGGCAATGCAGCGACATCCGGCAGTACCAATAATTCGTTTTTCGGTTCCTACAGCGGAAGAAGCACCACGAGCGGATTCGCCAACACCGCTGCCGGATACAACGCGATGTATTATAATACTCAAGGTGTCTCGAATACGGCAATCGGAGCAGAGTCGTTGTTTTCAAATCTTGCGGGCATATTCAACGTGGCCATCGGAAAATTTGCCTTGTACAGTAGCACCACGGCAGGTTATAACACTGCCGTTGGCTATAATGCACTCTACAGCAACACGACGGGCGAAAAAAATACGGCTGTTGGTTATTTGGCATCAATGTCAGGTACGTATGGCAGAGAAAATGTTGCGCTCGGTTATGGCGCATTGCAAAACGGTACTTCGGCAAGTAACAACACGGTGACAGGAGTCTTGGCATCGAGATCAAATGTAGTGGGCGGACTGAACGCGGTCTACGGACATGACGCAGCATACGGCGTCAAAGGCTCTTATAACAGCGCTTTTGGATATGGCTCGCTATACGCCGGCAGCTCCGAATGCAGCAGTTCTTACAACAGCGCGTTAGGCGCGTCGACGGGATTTGGTTCACAGTGCATCAATTATAGTAACGCGACGGCTATCGGTTACAACGCCGTCGTCACCGCGTCCAACCAGGTGAGAATTGGCGATTCAAATGTGACTAGTATCGGCGGGAAGGTGTCCTGGTCGACGTTATCAGACGGAAGGTTTAAGCGTGATCTGAAGAATGATGTGGCAGGCCTGGAGTTCATCAAACAGTTAAACCCCGTAAGTTATGTCCTCGACCAGGATGGCCTGGACAAATTTCTCGGATTGCCCGATAGCGCGCGGTCCGGACGTGCTGCATCGAGAGAGACAACTCACCGTCAGGTTGGATTTATTGCGCAGGAAGTCGAATCTCTTGTGAAGAAATACGGGTTTGTGTTTACCGGCATAGACGGTCCGAAGAACGAGAATGATGCCTATGCCATCCGTTATGCAGAATTTGTCATGCCTCTTGTAAAGGCTGTTCAGGAATTGTCGGCCAGCGTAGACTCGCGTCAAAGGGAGATTGGCAGGCTTAAAGAAGCACTTGTTAAATATCAACAGCATCAGTTGATGAACAGAAAAGGTTCGACTGGTGCATCGCTCTCTCAAAATCATCCCAACCCGTTTTCAAGCGCCACAAAGGTCCTTATGGATGTGCCTGAAGCGACCAAATATGCCAGTCTGATCATTTACAATCTGGACGGAAAACAATTGCAAAGCATTGAGGTAAAAGAACGCGGTACCACTTCTGTAAACATCTCGGCGAACGATTTGAATTCGGGTATGTACCTGTATACGCTGGTAGCAGATGGGAAAGTGGTAGATACCAAACGCCTCGTTCTGAAAAGATAGGGTGCTATGCTATTGCCGAGGCATGATAACGCGGCGCTTTCGAACGCAATAACGGTCCGCGTTAAAGGCATTTTCTACGGTTCGGCGATGACGCTCTTTGAAGCAAACTCTGAAGGCGTCATGCCCGTGTGCTCTTTGAATGTTTTGCTGAAGTGAGAGACGTTGTTGAATCCGCAGTCGTATGCCACCTGGCTTATATGCGCATTTTTTATCACCAACAATTGCCTGGCTTTGTCGAGCCTGAAGTGCCTGATGAACTCCCCCGTCGACTGGTCCGTCAACGCCTTGAGCTTACGATGTAATTGCATACGGCTAAGCCCGATCTCGCGATTGAATTCCTCGACACCAAAGTCGGGATCTGAATATCGCCGCTCTGCAATGTCCATGATCGATTTGAGGAATTGCGCGTCGACAGACGTTACGGCGACATCCAGGGGTTGCAGGGTGATCTCCTGCCGGTATAGTTGACGCAGTTTTTTTCGTTGTTCTATCAGATTATGAACGCGAACTTTTAACTCCTGCACGTCAAAAGGCTTTACCAGGTAGTCGTCGGCGCCGCGATGCAGGCCATCGAGTTTGCTTTCCTGTCCCGCCTTTGCCGTCAGCATCACGACAGGGATATGGCTTGTCGCCAACGTGCCTTTCAGCTTTTCGCACAACACTGTACCATCCATTTTCGGCATCATCACGTCAGTTATCACAATGTCCGGAATAACTTCCTGCGTCATTTGCCATGCCATCACGCCATCTTCCGCCTCTAGTATTCGATAGTCTTCTGTCAAAATTTGACGGATAAATAAACGCATATCGTGATTGTCTTCCGCGATCAGGACGAGTGGCACCTCATCATGCATGCCAGCACCCGGAGCATTCGTTTCTTCTTGCTCGTCTTCTTCGTGCGCGCCAATCAACGGGGAATCATCGATATTGTTCGACACCGTGCCGGTGTCCTGGGCGTCTGCGATTTGAACGAACTCGTTTGGCCTGTAATGTTCACGATCTACCGGGATCGTGAGCTCAAACTGACTTCCGTTCCCTTCCTCGCTGTGAACGTGTAAACTTCCGTGATGTGCCACGGTCAACTCCTTCGCCAGCGACAGCCCGATACCGGTTCCTTCGCTTGTGCGTGTTGATGCGTCGTCGACCTGGTAGAACCGGTCGAAGATATAAGGGATATGAGCTGCTGGTATTCCTATTCCGGTATCACGCACACGCAGGTAAAGTAGGGAGGAATAACTCACTTCAATCGCAATGTGCCCCCCGTCAGAAGTGAACTTGAACGCATTGGAAACAAGATTGAATATTATTTTTTCCAGTTTATCGCGATCAATAAATCCCCTGCCCACACTGTCCTGTACGACAACCGTGTAGCGCATGCCACGCCGCTCAGCCTCGGACTGGAATGCCGCGCATAACGTCATCACTGTACGCCCAATGTCGGTTTCTATGACCTGCAATCGCATCTTACCTGATTCTATGCGTGACAAATCGAGCAATTGATTGATCAGCACGTGTAACCTTGTGGCGTTACGATGCATCATTCTCAGATCATCCAGCGCGAGAAGCGAACCCGGTTGTGCAAGCGCCTGCTGGAGCGGACTTATTATTAGGGTTAACGGAGTTCTGAACTCGTGTGAAATATTCGCAAAGAACCTGGACTTCAACGCAGCGAGGTGTTTCAGCTTTTCTGCACTGCGTTGCTTGATCCGGTAACGGTTGTAAATCACGCCGATCAGTACCAGCGACATTGCTAAAACGCCAATGAGATATATCCTTTGATTGCGCTGATTGTCAATTTGCAAGGTCTTGATTTGATTCTCAGCGTGGAGCGCATTGATCTCATTTTGCTTCTTTTCATTTTGATACTTTGCTTCCAGTTCCTTCGAAGCATCCATGTTCCTGAGTTCCGACAGACTGTCCTTCAGGTTAGTATAGAGCAAGTAATTTTCGTGCGCAAGGCGGTAATTATTCTGAGCCCGATACAGCTCGCTTTTATTGAGGTAGCTATCCATTACCAGGGACAACAGCCGTTTCTTCCTGGCAAAAAACATCGCCGAATCGAAATAGACAATAGCATAAGCGGGTTTGGCAAGATTATGGAAAGTGATAGCTTTGGCAACGTAATCGTAGGCCATCCCGGTGGAGTCGGCGATACCCCTCTTGATACTCAGCGCATTCGAATAGTACTTCAAAGCATCATCAAACTTTTTCAGTTCGAAATAGATGTTGCCAATGTTCGTATTGGTTTCCCCGATCTCCCTTCGTTCACCTTGTTTTTGATAAATGCTCAGCGCGATATTATAGTTGCCCAGTGCGTCGTCGAATCGTTTTTGCTTCCGATAGATCCTTCCCAATAGTCTGCGTGCGTAGGCAATGGATGAAGGTTTGTTCAGCTTCTCCGCCATGGACAGACACTGCAACGCGTAGCCTAACGCCTTATCGTAATCTTCCAACAAGAACTGTATATTTCCGATGTTCGATAAAGTCTGAGTCAGGCCCTCAGCGTTGTGAAGCTTTTCGAATATGGCAGTAGCGCGGATGTACTGTGCGGATGCCTCCTGAAAATTGTTCTCTTCCTTGAAAACATTTCCAAGCACGTTATAAGCAAATCCTTGTTGCAGTCCGTCGTCCTTGTAGTTTGCCAGGTCGAGACATTTGTTCAGCGTCGCGCGGGCGGAGTCAAGTTTCTGTTGTCTGAGAAATGCTGTACCCAGCTCCACGTAAGCATTTGCAAGCGCCGAGGTATCGTTACCTGCAATGCTCAGCTTAATACTCCTTTGTAATAAATTGACTGCGTCGTCATACTGGCTCGTCCGCGCATATAAGATTCCGAGTTTCGCCAGTACTTTGGCAATCTGCTTTTTGTCACCGGTCTTTTCGGCCAGTTGAAGTGCTTGTCTGCCATAATCTATCCCAGACTCTTTTCCCGACCTGTCTGCCATTATTGTCAGGATGGTTAGCCTTTGCGTATCCGACGTGGCCGTTGACAACGCACGCTTCAGGCTGTCTAAGGTGTGGCCCGTATTCTGCGCGAGGACGACTGTACAACAGAATACCAGAAGATGAACCGGCATCAGCAAGCGCCATGGTTTTAAACGACCAGCTGCGAAAATGAAATCGTTTGTCTGTAATATGGACATTCTTGGGACAGGTGCAAATATTAAACTTAGGCACTTGGACCATATTGTTAGAGACTGTCATGTACCGGGTCCGGACAATTAATTTAACACAAAAAGTTCAGCTTTCGGGCGGATCAAGCATTAAACAAAAGTTTACAACCTGTATTCTTCTGCCGCGGGTATTTCTTACTCACCATTTAAGACTTCGGCAGGATTAGCAAGGCCGGCCCTGCTTTTATGCCTCCAACGTGAGAGTTCTCAATCCTTCGATTGATTGGCTTCTATAAACTTCGAAGGGGACATTTCATATTGCTTCCTGAATTCTTTGCTAAAGTACTTCCGGTCGTTGAATCCAACAGAGCACGCTACATCCGCCACGGACATAGCAGTCTGCTTGAAGAGTTTCGCCGCCTTTTTCAAGCGCATTTCTTTGATGAGGTCCGCGACGGAGTAATTCGTGAGTGTCTGTACTTTCTTATAAAGGACGGACCGACTCATCCCGATTTCAGTGACCAGTACATCAACATCGAATTCAGGATCTTCCATCTTCGCCTCTATAATAGACATGAGTTTTACGATGAACTTTTCCTCGGGGGAATTTGACGTTAAGGGAGTGCCGGTTGACTCAAGTACCATCTGCTGCGAAAACTTCTCGCGCATGATCTCTTTGGCCGTAAGGAGATTCTTTATTGTAAGTTCAAGTATCTTCGTATTGAACGGCTTTGAGATATATGCATCAGCGCCAGCCGCTAACCCCTCGACCTGATGCCAAACGGATGAACGCGCGGTTAGTAGGATAATCGGGATGTGATTTGTATTCTCGGCTGATTTCACGGACTTGCATAGTGTAAGACCATCGATGTCCTCCATCATAATATCACTAATGATTAGATCGGGTATGTCGCGCTCCATAGCCGAGAGTGCGTCCGATCCATTTGCGAATTCTGTGATGTCATACATCGTCCTCAGTGTGTCAGCTAAAAATAACCGCACGTCATCGTTATCCTCAGCAATGAGTATCGTCGATTTCCTTTTCGCCCCTGTGTTAACTTCCAATCCATCTCCAGGCACTGAGTAATAAAAGTGAACGACGTCGTCGCTTTCGTTTGAATACGTCGATCTTGAAATAATCTGAGTCTGATCAAAATGATCTTTTCCCTTTCTAAGCGATATCGTAAAGGTCGTGTTACCTGGCGTTTCGTTTGTCCAGGGATTGCTTTTGAAATGCAACGTCCCTTTATGAAGTTCGACAATGATCTTCGAAAACGCGAGTCCGACGCCGCTTCCGATATTTTGCCTGCCCGAATCATCGGCCTGAAAGAAATTCTTAAACAAGTGCTCCTGGTGAGCATGGCTGATCCCTTTTCCGTTATCGACCACGTGAATGTCAACCCATTCACCGCAGCATTCGATAGTAAGAGCAATTCTTCGATTGGTGGGAGTAAACTTAAATGCGTTTGAAAGAAGGTTGAATATCACTTTTTCGAGTTGATTGGGATCGATGTATACATGTATCGACTCTTCATTGCTCAGAAACTTATAGGTAATGCTCTTGTCGACGGCTAGTCCTTCGAAGTAGTCAAATATATTTTTACTAAAAGGTACAATGTCGTATTCGGAAACATAAAGTTTCATATGCCCCTCTTCAGCTTTCCGAAAGTCCATGAGTTCACTGACAAGTTTCATCAGCAGCAGGGCGTTCTTCCTCACCAGGTGAAGCTGCTTACTGACGAATCGCTCACCGGCATAATTGTCAATCAGTTTTTCAACCGGTCCGAGAATAAGTGTAAGGGGCGTTCGGATCTCGTGTGAGATATGAGTAAAGAAATCCATCTTCAATTGATGCAGCTCCCGTTGGCGTTCGTTCTGAATATGTTCCATCTGCAAGTCGGCGCGCATGCGCCTGCGATACTCCCAGAGCCCCAGAACCGCCATTATAATTCCTATCGTCAGCGAAATATAGATAACATAAGCCCACCAGGTTCTCCACCACGGCGGTAACACTATTAAACTTACTTCCCTGATCTCATCACTCCATATCTGATTATCGTTTGATGCCTTGATCTGAAAGGTATAGTCTCCGGGAGGGAGATTGGTAAAGTTGACCAACCTCTGGTTTCCGATCTGCTGCCATGCCTCACTACCACGTAACCCCAGAAGTTTGATGGCATACTCGCTCTTTTGCGGATTGATATAATTCAGCGCCGCGAATTTGAAACTCACGAGCCCATGATCATAATTTAAGGTCATTTTATCAACACGTGTCGGGGATTTGTCTATCGGCGATTCACTTCCGATGGGAAGGTTTTTATTGTTTATCAGTATTTCGGTCAACGCAATCGTAGCGGCATTTGTGTTTATAAGAATTTTATCGGGATAAAATATAGATAGCCCGTTCATTCCTCCAAATGCCAACTCCTTTGTCTGCAGGGCCAGACCGCACGCATTGGAAAATTGGTTACCGGATAATCCGTCTGAAAATTTGTAGCGGGTAAACTGGATGTCGTGTGCATCAAATGGAGTACTGAATTTTCTGAAGGAGAACTTTACGATGCCCTGGTCGGTACTAAACCATAAGTTTTCATCTTTATCCTCTGTGATCGCGTGAATGAAGTTGTCGGGTAGTCCCAATACATTTGAAATGATGTGAAATTGCCCCGATTTTGTGTCAAAGTAATTAAGGCCGTTTTCAGTACCTACCCACAATCTTTGTTTTGAATCAAGGAAAAAGGCCGTTACGTGATTGTGACTTAGCTGGCCGGGACCCTCCTTGCCTTTTCTGTATCTATTCGTGAATGTTTTCTTTTGAATGTCGTACTCTGAAATTCCGTTTTGCGTGCCCACCCAAAGCCTATTATCTGAATCTTTTATCAGCGCCGTCACGAAATTGTCCGCAAGCAATTCAATATCGCCTTCATTTAGGTACGACAAAAGTGTTTGACCATTGCGAAAGAATTTCAACCCACCGCCGTTGGTACCAAGCCAGGCGCCATCATCATCAGGTAATATAGCGTGGATTATTTTTTCGCCGAGTCTGCCCCGCCCGGGGATATCAAAGTGTTCCATCTTTCCGGAAGTCTTTTGCAAGAGGCTCAATCCTTCGAGTGTGCCAATCCACATAGTTTCTTTATCCACAGCAAGCGACTTGACGCCGTTGGCAACCCTTCCCTGAAGCGGCGACTTTACTGAATAATGAGTGTAAGAATCCGTTTGTCTGTTAATATGACTCAACCCGCCACCGGATGTGCCCACCCAAAGAGAACCGTCCAAATCTTCAACGAGTGCGTTGACCAGCGGATGCAACAATCCCTTCGGGCCGACAGCCTCACCGATATTGGTAAAGTTTGAATTTCCCTGATAAAAGAAATCGATGCCTCCGGAGAAAGTGCCGACCCATACACAGCCCGCGCGATCTTTCATCAGACTTCGTACTACGTTGTCACTGACTGTATTGTTGTTGGTGGCATCGTGTCGATAGGTAGTAAAGACATCGCTTCTGATGTCCAGCTGACTAATACCATTCTGTGTTGCAAACCACAAAGTATTGTCATCGTAGACCAGTATATCTTTGATCCAGTCAGATACCACACAATTGGAGCAGTGCTCTTTGAATGTATAGGTTTTGATCCTGCCGCTTTCGGCGTCGAAGCGAAAGGCGCCGGAAGTTTCACTACCGAACCACATATCACCATCGCCTGTCTGCCGTATGGCAATTATTCTTACGTTCTGACTCACCTTGCTGGACTTAATGGCGTCAGGCAGTTCAAGCATCTTTCTCGAAACCGGATCAAACTTGCGCAGCCCGCTCTTCGATCCTACCCACAGGTTCCTCCTTTTATCAACATACAATGAATATACCGGCTCCTGGGCTATCGAAATAGCCTCTGTTAATGAAGCGTCCTCAAGGACCTTCGTGACTTTGTTCAATCTCTTAAGGCCGGCAGAAGTCCCGATCCACAGATTTCCCTGACCATCTTCAGCAATACACGAAACGTAATTTCTTCCACCTTTTATCGGCCGGATATCAATAGATTCAAATGTTTCGAGATCACGGTTAAGGCGATTCAATCCATTGGCGGTGGCAATCCAGATGATATGCTCACTGTCCATAAAGACAGCATTCAC
Source organism: Chryseolinea sp. (assembly GCA_035489615.1). Lineage (GTDB taxonomy): Bacteria > Bacteroidota > Bacteroidia > Cytophagales > Cyclobacteriaceae > Chryseolinea. The sequence continues at coordinate 3,492 of DATHKA010000234.1, read as the reverse complement.
GCGATCGTTACTGATGCTCCTGGTGTCTGATACTCGGTGCAAGAATGTCTTGAACTCGTAGCCATCATAACGTGTAAGACCTTTGTGATTGCCGAACCAGATGAAACCCTGATCGTCCTGAATAAACCCGGAAATGGGACTTTGCACCAGGCCTTCGCGATAGGAAATGTGTTTAAAATTCACAAAGCCAGGCTGGGCATATAGCCTGCCTTCATGCAGCCAGAATATGAACAGAAGGAATAGGGGGTAGTATTTATTCCAGGCCCGTTTCATTGGAGTTTGCCAGTCTCAGGCGTATCTAAATTATCAAAAATAAAATACATGCTTCTTCTGATCTGCAACTCATTACCGGGCTGAAGTCATGCATGCTCACTTTAAAATTATGTATTTCTGATTTTCCAAACCCTGCGCAAGCAGCAATCAGGACGTTTTTCACCCCTTTTTGACATGATTTTCGCCCCCGCTTCAGACGTATCAGCGCAATATTTACACGTCAAAAAAAACTTCAATCTCTAAATCTATTTTTATGATCCGACAAACGAATTGGGCTCCACAATCAATTGAGTCTCTGAAAAAAGGCTTCAGGATTCACCTTACTGTTTTTCTGCTCGCGACTCCGGCGATCTGGCTGATCTGGTATCTGACCAGTACTACCTATCCATGGCCTTTATGGACGACTCCAGCATGGGCGATTGGGGTGGTGTTTCATTATCTGGGTGTGTTTGTTTTCAAAAGAAACAAAAGCATTTAATACTAATAGCAGAATAATGGAAACACAACTACAACCATTCAGACGCATCGTGACCGGTCATGATGAAGATGGAAATGCAGTCGTCGCTTCAAATGCTCCACCTACCAGAGCCCAACTTGTTGGCGGTCCTGGCGGGCCAACTTTCATCGAAGTTTGGCATACTTCCGAATCACCAGCGTTAATTTTTGATCAACCTCATGAAGGTAATGAGAGCGGATTGGTGCTTGCTCCACCTCAAAGCGGAACGCGTATCCGGGTTATTGACTTTCCACCGGAGGGTGAAGAGGTCCGGAGATTAACCGGAGCTGATGCAGCAGAAAAATTCAAAGCCATGGGCGGAGAACATGCTTCCACTTCAAAAGCCGGATCCCCTCATCCCCTGATGCATAAGACAAAGACGGTTGATTACGGAATTGTACTCGAGGGCGAGATCACACTCGTGTTGGATAAAGGTGAAACAACGATTTCCCAGGGCGATATAGTCATACAGAATGGTACCAATCATGCCTGGGCAAATCGATCCGGAAAGCTATGCCGTATGGCATTTGTGCTAATCGATGGGCAGTTTATAAAGCCAGATTCCTGATCCTATGGCGCCAGACAACTTTTGCATTTTACATTCAGCGTTTTACATTTTGCGGTTTCAATTCCATTCACAACGTAGCACTAATCACAATTTATACGATGCGTATCCGACCAATAAAGCCCGAAAGGCTTGATGCCGACCTACGTCAGGTTCATGATGGTATTGCGGCACTTGTGGGTGGAAGCCAACAGCAGGTAACAATGACTGATGGAGACGGAGCATTGATTGGTCCATTTCCACCTATGTTGCATTACCCACAGTTCGGTGTGCCTGCTCTAACTTTTATTCGGGCCCTTGATAATCATGCAAAGCTCGATAAGAAAGTACGTGAAGTAGCCATCTTAACGGTCGGTGCTTCTTTTGGTGCAGGCTTCGAGCTCTATGCACATGAAATTATGGCCGCTGCTTTTGGACTATCACCAGGCTGTATTGCCACGCTTGCCGCTGGTGGTCGTCCCAAGGAATTAAATGATCAGGAGGCGATTGCTCATGATATTGCACATGCATTGGTCAAAGGGCACATCGTTTCCGACTCCACCTATAACTACGCCATTGAAATTCTTGGAAGAGATGAAGTTGCCGAGTTGTACTTCCTTATCGGTGGCTACTGCCTCATCGCCATGATCCTGAATGGATTTAACATACCAACACCGGATAATTTTTGACTGACAAGTTCATCAACTCAAATAGGACTTCAATTTCTTACCCCAACAACAATTAATATATGATCATTGAGAACGCAATTTTATCGCTGCTATCAGCAGTTTTTGCTATGACAGTATTTTCATCAGGTACAAAGGATGACACCAGTGCAAAATCAAATACCTACGTATTGGTCCATGGCGCATGGCAGGCTCCCTATGTCTGGGAGATTGTCCGCGCTGACCTGGATAAGAAAGGACATAAGGTGATTATTGTTGAACTGCCTGGACATGGAAAAGATCAGACACCGACACAAACGCTTAGCCTCGATGTTTATCGCGACAAGGTCATTGAATCGATTTCAAAAGCGGATGGTAAGGTTATACTGGTTGGGCATAGTATGGGTGGAATGGTTATCACTCATGTTGCGGAAAGGGCCGCGACCAGAATCAGCAAACTCGTTTACGTTGGAGCATTCCTTCCGGCAAATGGTCAGGCGCTTACTGATCTGGCTTATTCAGACCCTGACTCCAAATTGGGTCCTAGCCTTGTGCCTTCTGCCGATCAATTGACACTCGATGTAAAGAAGGAACACCTTACCAATTTATTTATTAACGATGGCACGGAAGCCAATAGGAATCTTGTGATCTCCAATTATCGCGCGGAGCCCGCTATTCCCTTCACGAATAAAGTCACCTTGACCGATGGGAATTTTGGTGCGGTCGAAAAAGTGTATATCAAGACCCTTCAGGATGTGGTGATCTCCCCGGGATTGCAAGGTCGTATGATTGCTGCCGCAGGAATCAAGACCGTCCTTGAAGTTAACACGAGCCACTCCCCATTCCTTTCTCAACCCCACACGCTGTCGGACCTCCTATTGAAGCTCGCAAAATAGGAAATCAAGAGGTGAATTTTTCTTGATTAGGCCTCGCCAGCCGCAGGCTTTCGCGAAGGTGGGATATGCTCCGACTTATTGTTGGCAGTTTTCGCAAATCAATTGAATCTAAAACCGAGAACAATGAAAATGAACTTATATGCGCGAGCCTCGATCAGGATATCGTGGGCACTGACAACGCTATGCTTCTTTTTAAATAGTCCAGGCACATACGCGACAGTCGAAATTACGGAATTGAAATTGACAGATGCTTACGTTGTAATTACCAGGTATGAGATTCATGAGAACGCCAAAGAACAACTTGGTAAGGCACTCAATACCTATGTGCAGCAAGCGCTTGCTAATGAACACAACATCATGGCGGAAGTTTTTCAGGAACAGCAACATCCTTCCATCTTATGGGTCCTGGAACGATGGAATAATAAAGGCCAGTTCGAAGACTTCTCTCAACGCACTCAAGTAAAGGCGTTGCTAGCACTGCCAAAGACCGGGTTAGTCCAGCCCGTAAAAACGTACCACCTGAAAGACCTTGCACGTCTTTCAAAAAGTGAATGGCGCAAGGCTCCTGGAAAAGATGATGACCCGATTGTCATCATGCTTTTTGTTGATTGCAAAAAA
>DATHKA010000233.1:0-7884 GCA_035489615.1 Chryseolinea sp. | reverse complement strand
ATGCGTCGGTCGCAGGTGTCGACGAGTTGATCGCTTTCCAGCAATGCGATTTTGAACTCACGCCCATGCCATCTACACCGGGCGTCGTGTATTTCAATCCAGAATACGGCGAACGATTGGGTGCCGTTCAGGAGCTGGAGGAGACCTATGCCCGAATAGGAGACTTCCTGAAAAAGCGGTGTCAGGGCTACAAGGGTTACATTTTCACCGGCAACCTCGAACTTGCCAAGAAGATCGGACTTCGGGCGTCACGTCGCCTTGAATTCTATTCCGCGCGTATTGATTGCCGGTTGTTGGAATATGAGCTGTATGCCGGAAGTCGTGAGGCGTAGGACGGGGTGAAGGTTCGCCGTCGCCGCCGACTTGTTGGGCAATTTATTCGTCAGTGTGACCTCTGTACACACGAATCCTCCTCAATTCACGATGGTAAGTCGTTCCTTATAGTGCTCTGGCCGGAGCCGATGTGGCACAAATTTTCCATGACGCTTTGTCAGGAGCCTATGTTTTATCCTGTATCCAATCGCTATGGAATCTTTAAGAATTAACAATGCAGAAACAAAGAGAGGCGATGGCCGTGCCTGGACGTTGCTACGGAACGTCGTTATAATGTTGATCTTTGCGCTGTTGCCATTTCATGGCTACACGCAAGCTCAGGGCTCCAAGGGCCACGGCGACGCAGACACGCTCGCGCTACCAAAACCGCACGCCACCAAATCAAAAATGAACTTCTCTAAAGTTCAGGGCTGGAAAAACGGGCGGAAGCCTTCCGCTCCACAGGGCTTCACCGCAGAACGCTTCGCCGACGGATTACAGAATCCAAGGGCCACCTACATTACTCCGAACGGAGATATCCTGGTAGTTGAATCCAATACGCCACATCCCTGGTACGAGAAGATCGGGGCATTCTTTATCGGGGCGAATAAGTCGAACAGCATGAAGCGCAGCGCAAACCGTATTACGCTCTTGCGCGACGCAAATGGTGATGGTGTTCCGGAAATGCGCCAGACTTTTCTCGAAGGACTCAACCTGCCCTTCGGCATGTTGGTGCTGGAGGGCTGGTTTTACGTCGCGAATACGGATGCACTCTGGCGATTTCCCTATCATACGGGCGATACGAAAATCACGAAAAAGGGAGAAAAGCTCGTCGACCTGCCGGCCGGTAAGAACAACCAGCACTGGACACGCAACATCATCGCCAACAAGGACGGCACCAAGATCTATATCGGTGTCGGTTCGGGAAGCAATGCCGCGGAAGATGGATTAGAAATGGAGCTGTTGAAGGCATCGATCCTCGAGGTCAATCCCGACGGTTCCGGCATGCGCGTGTATGCCGCTGGCCTTCGCAACCCGGTGGGTATGGGTTGGGCCCCGGGAACGAACACGCTCTGGACGGTCGTCAATGAAAGAGACCTGCTCGGCGACGACCTGGTGCCCGACTACCTGACGAGTGTGAAAGCGGGCGGTTTCTATGGATGGCCTTACACCTACTTTGGTGAACATCGCGATGAACGCGTGAAGGATGAGCGCCCTGCTTCCGTGGTGAAGAAGACGATTGTGCCAGATGTGGGATTGGGTTCGCATACGGCATCGTTGGGGCTTGCCTTTGTGGACAATAGTCGATACCCATCGCATTACCGTGAAGGCGCGATCATCGCGCAGCACGGTTCATGGAACCGGTCGACATTATCGGGTTATAAGTTGGTGTTCGTTCCATTTAAAGATGGCCGTCCTTCCGGCCCACCGGAAGATTTCATCACGGGCTTCATGGCAGACCTGGAGAAGGATAAAGTCTATGGCCGGCCGGTAGGGGTTACGTTGTTACCGTCCGGAGGGTTCCTGGTGACCGATGATGTGAACAATGTGATCTGGAAGGTGGGCGTGGAGGAGAAGAGGGTGGTGGAGAAGTAGAGAGGCAAAGGAAGCGGAGGGCGCGGGGTATTTTACCGCAAAGGCGCCAAGACGCAAAGTTCGCGCAAAGTTTTTTTACGCATTTCATGGTAAAGTGAATGCCCTGGTATTCACTACTAACTGTCGCTCATTCCACAAGATTCTCTAATAAACTTTATAAGTACGGATGCGCCAAAGGCGCACCCCTTTGCGGTAAAAATACCCTGCGCCTTCTGCTTCCAATTTATCCCTTTGGAAGCTTGAAATAGAACGTCGCTCCCTCTCCGACCTTTGCCTCTGCCCAAATGGCGCCGCCGTGTTTCTCGATGATACGCTTTACAAGGGCCAGTCCCACGCCTGTGCCCTGGAACTCTTTCGATTTATGCAATCGCTGAAAGGCAATAAAGAGTTTATGCGCATAGGCCATATCAAATCCAGCGCCATTGTCTTTGATGAAATAGATCGTTTCGTCTTCGCTTTCCTGGGAGCCGAGCTCAATCGTCGTCTCCGACTTATTCGTGGAATATTTCAACGCATTTGAGATCAGGTTGATCCATACCTGCCTGAACATATTGACGTCAACCGGGTTGATGCCGTTCATCACGAGGGTAATGTTTATCTTCCTGCCTTTTTCAGCGTTAACAAGTTCGTCGAGGATGGGCGTGACAAGGTCGATCATCTTCGTGCGCACTTTGTTGATGCCTTCGCGTCCGATCCTGGAGAATTGCAACAAGTCATTGATCAGTTGGTCCATCCCGGAGGCAGCCTTGGTTATGATTTCGATGAGCTGCGTGCCGTCCGTGCCCAGCTTTTCTTCGAAGTCTTCCTTCAGGATCTGCGCATATCCGTTGATCGACCTGAGCGGCGCGCGGAGGTCATGAGACACAGAATAGGCGAACGCCTCGAGCTCTTTGTTAAGGCGCATGCTTTCTTGCTCGGCTCTCTTTCTTGCCGTGTTATCGACTACTGAACACCTGGCATAGCTGTAATTGCCGCTCTTGTCGGTGGTGATTCTGCTGCTTACAATAACCGGTACTTTGCTTTGTCTGGCCTGAATCATTTCCAATTCGAGGTCCGTGATCTCACCTTTGATCATCTGGTCCATGATGGAGTTTTGGAACAGGGCCGTTCCACCGGGCAGGATCTGGTCAACAGAAAGATTGTTGACCACCTGCTGTTTCGCATAGCCGAGCCATTTCAGCAGCGTTTGGTTCACGTCGCTGATCACGCCGTCTTTGGTAACGGAAAAGTATCCGCAGGGTGCATTTTCATATAGATCCTGTATATCCTGCGATGCGCTCACAAGACGCGTCTCAGCATTCGACCTGGACTTGAGTGTATCGTTGAGCATGTAGATAAGGATGGCCAGCATGAGCAGGCCGCCAATCAGGAGTGCGGCGAATGTGAAGATGAACTGATAGAATTGCGAGGTCGCTTTGGCCTGCTGGAATTTCCGAAATGCTTCGATCTTCGCGCGAAGGCCGGTCAGCAGCTTGTCCGTTGTACCGGCCAGTTGCTCCATGCGCGCGATGTCCCAGCTTCGTTCCGCATTGATCGCACCGGCAATAAGATCGTAAACATCGAGCCGCTGTTGAATATTCTGTTGCAGACTTTGAATTGAATCAAGATTGAGGCCAGGTAACGTGCTTTCTGCATCGAGGTCATGGACATCCTTTGCCAGCTGGACTTGCATGCTGGCAAGTCCTTTTAGTCCCGTCTGCCCCTTGCCGATGTTGTACCTCAAGGTGGCATTTTCAAGTCTGCTCACGCGCGTGCCAACCAGTTCGATACGCGCCAGGATGTGTTGCGTATGAGAAATCTCACGGCTTAATTCGACAACCTTCCTGATATAAATAAACGATCCAATGCCCAGCGAAACGATCGCTAACATCGAAATGGCGAAGCCCAGGAGAATTTTCTGACTGAGATAGAGTTTCATGCGCAGTGTAATTTTACAACCTGAACTTAGGGAGTTTAGGGCTTTTTGTTAAATTACCTGTACTTTTTTATAGGCTGGTGGATAAAAATAGCTGTGGCTGATCGCTGAATACTAACGATGTAAAATCCTGTTGTGACTGCTTTCAGTTTCATGTGGATCATCTCTTTATGAAACTCGTTGTCGAAAATTTGAATAAGACCTACCCGAACGGCATTCGGGCACTGAAGAACCTGAGCCTGACCGTTTATCAGGGAATGTTTGGCCTGCTCGGACCAAACGGGGCGGGTAAATCCACGCTCATGAGAACTATTGCTACGCTGCAGGAGGCCGACAGTGGAACGATCACGTTCGGCGCCATAGACGTCATTAACGACAAACAGGCGTTGAGAAAAGTGCTGGGGTACCTGCCGCAGGAATTTGGATTATACCCTAAGATAACTGCTGAAAAGTTACTGGATCACCTGGCCTATCTTAAGGGAATCACCAACGCCTCGCAAAGGAAAAATGTAATCAATTCACTGTTGCACAAGACGAACCTCTGGGCAGCACGGAACAAGAATCTCGGAGGGTTCTCCGGCGGCATGAAACAACGTTTCGGCATTGCCCAGGCGCTGCTGGCGAATCCTCAGCTTATTATTGTGGATGAACCTACCGCCGGACTTGACCCTTCCGAACGCAACAGGTTCCTGAACTTGCTGTCAGAGATCGGCGAGAATACAGTCGTCATACTCTCCACGCATATTGTGGACGATGTCCGCGAGTTGTGTCCTTTTATGGCAATTATTAACAATGGTGAGATGCTGTACAAAGGCAAGCCCGCCGACGCGATCGCACAGTTGAATGGAAAAGTGTGGACCAAACGGGTTGTAAATGCTGAATTGGAAACCCACCGGCGGGAATTTAACGTTGTTTCGGAACGGCTTTTTGCCGGTGTGCGGGAGATCCATGTAATAAGTGAATCCGCTCCGGACGGTTCATTTGAAGGCGTGCCTCCCGGCCTCGAGGATGTTTACTTCGGCTATATATCCGGGTCTCTCAAACCTTATCAGCTTGATTATTTCGCGGGTAGCCGGGAATAATATGTTGGAACGATATGCTTAAAGGAATTTTCCTGTTTGAATTAGATTATCGAAGAAGCCGTTCTGTCACGTACGTTTACTTTGGCGTCGTTTTTCTCGTCAGCTTTCTCGTAGTTGTCAGTCCCTCCAAGAACAGCCTCGGGACCGTGCTGCCTAATTCACCTTACGTACTCTCGGCAATCACGGCTTTGTTGTCGTTTGTTTTTACGATGATTACTTCTGCCGTGATGGGCGTAGCCATAGTCCGCGACTTCGATTACAACATGGAGAGCATTCTCTTTAGCAATCAGTTGAGGAAAGTCGATTATCTGATGGGTCGATTCTGGGGCTCCTTTGTCGTCCTGATCTTCATTAATAGCGGGATAGTGCTCGGCCTGATGTGCGGGTTCGCCCTGGGTAACATCATGCCGTGGGATGTTTCCTGGAAAGGCAGGGAATTACTTGCCTTTAACGCCTGGCATTACCTGCAACCCTTTCTCCTGTTCGTGATACCGAATCTTTTTATTACGGGAGCTTTCTTCTTCATGAGCGGCGCGCTTTCGCGCAACAGTATCCTCATCTATACGCAAGGCATATTGCTCATCGTCCTGTATCAATTGGGAAACACCTTCTTCAGCGACGTCGCCCATCATGAAATTGCTGCGCTGATCGATCCATTTGGGATTCAGACGGTGCAATTCGTGGCCCGCTACTGGACGCCGGCAGAGCAGAATTCCATGCTGCTGCCGATTCAGGGATTCATGTCATACAACCGGGCCATCTGGATATGCCTGGGCGCTGCCGCCCTGCTTCTCACGCAGGCTGCCTTTTCATTCAGCGTCGGTCGTGGCCTGCCAATTGGACTCAAAAGCAAGGTTGACGATGAACCATCATTCGCCACCCATACGCCCGTTGTGGATCAGGTAATCAATTCATTCACTTATATCGGTCAGGCGCTACGGCTTTCCGTGTTTTACTTCAGAATGATTTTTAAGGAGATACCTTTTATAGCGATCGTGGCGAGCGGCATGTTATTCCTGTTCATTAACGCGGGCAAACTGAGTTCCCTGTACGGGACCAGCTCTTACCCAACAACCTTTGAGATCCTCAAAGTGCTGAACTCATTTTCTCTGTTCTTTCTTATCATCGCCATTTTCTATTCCGGTGAACTTGTCTGGAAGGAGCGGATGATCAATTTCAACCTCATCATGGATGCCTTGCCGATCCCTTCGGCTATGGGCCTGCTGTCCAAGTTCCTGGGACTGGCGCTGGTTTACGTCGTGCTGCTCTTCATACTGATCGTGAGTGGTATCGTGATCCAGATCTTTTATGGCTATTACCATTTTGACCTGCCCGTCTACTTCGGAACGTTGTACACCAGTACCTTGTCGTTTCTGATATTGTACACGTTGTTGTCGATGTTCGTGCAGGTCGTGATCAACAACAAGTTCCTGGGTTTTTCAATCTGTGTCCTGTTCTTTGTGCTTCAGAGCATGCTGAACAACATGGGTGTCGAGCATAGCCTTTTGCAGTTTGCAAGCGGAACGCTCGGTTCTTTCTCAGAGATGAATATCTACGGCCATTTCATGACTCCTTTCTCCTGGCTGAAGATCTATTGGCTGGCCTTCACGATAATGCTCTTCCTTATTTCGGTCGTATTCCTCGCCCGCGGTTCGGAGTCGCGGTTAAATATGAGATGGAAGTCAGGTAAACAGCGGCTCACTTTGTCGTTGATAATAGCCCAGGCGTTGTTTCTGGCGATCTTTATTTCCGCAGGCGCCCACATCTACTACAATACCAATATTGTAAACACCTTCGAGACGCAGGATGGCATAGATGACAGGAAAGGCAATTATGAAAAGAACTTCAGCAAATACGAATTTCTGCCGTCGCCAAAGATCGTTGCGTCTAGCCTCAGGGTTGACCTGTTTCCTTCGAGTCGCAGCTTCTCGGCCAAGGGAAGTTATTACCTAAAGAATAAATCCCGGACACCGATACAGGAAATACATATTCAACACCCCGAAAACGCGGATCTGGTTGTCGACTACATAAGATTTGACCGGAATGCAGTGGTCCGGAGACCGGCCGACGAATTCAGGTATTTTATCTATCGGTTAGACACGCCATTGGCTCCTGGTGACAGCGTAGAGATGTCGTTTGGCGAGTCATATCACAGCAGTGGATTCCGGACCACTCACGTGAATACGGATATTGTTTTTAACGGAACATTCTTCTCCAACGCCTACTTTCCTTCGATCGGTTATAATAAGAACCTTGAGATCAGCGACGACGGCAACCGGAGCGACAAAAGACTTCGTTTCATGGGACGCATGCCCGGGCGGGAAGATTCAGTAGCACGCAACGTCAACCTTTTCGGCGACGATGCCGACCGGATACGCTTCGAGATCGTCATAGGAACAGAGCGGGATCAGATCGCACTCGCGCCCGGATATCTTCTGAAGAGTTGGACGGCGGAGGGACGCCAGTATTTTCATTACCGCATGGATCGGCCGATATGGAACTTCTTCTCGATCGTGTCGGCGCGGTATGCGATGACCCGAGATGAGTGGCAGGGCGTGAACCTGGAGATCTATCATCATCCGGGACATGAATACAATCTCAAATCCATGACGGATGGCATGAAGGATGCGCTGACCTACTACAGCGCGAATTTTGGCCCCTATCAGTTCAGGCAACTTCGGATAATGGAATTTCCCCGATATGCCGATTTTGCGCAGTCATTTGCCAACACCATCCCGTTCTCAGAGGGGGTCGGATTTGTGCTCAAGGTCGATGATCCGGGCACGGATCTGGATATGGCCTACTATATTACTGCGCACGAAGTTGCCCATCAATGGTGGGGCGATCAGGTAACCGAAGCCCGTGTCAAAGGAAGTGGGATGTTGTCGGAGGGCATGTCGCAATACAGCGCCCTTATGGTAATGAAGCATAAATTTTCTGCCGCCCAGATCGAGCGGTACCTTAAGTACGAGCTGGATG
>DATHKA010000232.1:0-3799 GCA_035489615.1 Chryseolinea sp. | reverse complement strand
TTGAAAGCCATCGGCGCCCAAAGCTTCAGCGGCGAGCATGGCTTTACCGCTACCAATGCCGCCTGCAGCAATCACCGGTATCGTGACTGCGGCACGCACCAACGGTATCAGAACGAACGTGGTTGTTTCTTCGCGCCCATTGTGCCCGCCCGCCTCGAATCCTTCTGCCACGACGGCATCGGCTCCGCTTGATTCGGCTTTCTTCGCGAAACGAGAACTGGATACCACGTGCACTACGGTGAGTCCGTTTGATTTCAGATGGGTAGTCCAGGTAGCCGGATTGCCCGCAGAGGTGAAAACGATCTTCACGCCCTCCTCAATTACTACTTTGATGAGCGTTTCAACGCCGCTGTAAAGGAGCGGGAGATTGACACCAAATGGCTTGGCCGTGGCCGCCTTACACTTCACGATGTGCTCACGTAACAGATCGGCGTTCATAGAACCGGCGCCGATGAGTCCCAGTCCGCCGGCATTACTAACGGCCGATGCGAGCCTCCAGCCGCTGCACCAGACCATGCCAGCCTGAACAATGGGATACTTAATTCCGAACAAGGAGGTGATGCGGTGGCCGTCCGATTTCATGGCTGATTCTGTGTTGAAAAAGTGCAAGTTTTTTCTAGCATTCTGAAAATCTGAAATTTATATTGAGTCGCGCTCGTGCCGCAAATTTTTGGCTTATCAAGTTGTCCACAAAGAGTTGATTGAAATTTTCCCCTTTAACCAGGTGATTATCTGATACTTAACTCATAACACGGCGGTAATGTGGACAAGTGCTAAAATTTGTGGAAAACTTTTTGCACCTATTTGCATGGGTGCATAAGTGTTTGAAATATAAAGGTTTTGTCGCCAAAGCGTCTTCCTTTGGCTAGCCGTTTGGAGCCCGTGAATCTCAGATTTTTGTTGAAAATGTTAAGAACACTGTTATTGATTTTTATTGCCGGTTCGGCAGCCATGGCCCAAAAGGCCGAGGTGGTGAAGTTTGATCGGGTGGAGAAATTATTGACCACCAAGTCCGACAAAATTCAGGTCATCAATTTCTGGGCGACCTGGTGCGCGCCCTGTGTGCACGAGCTGCCTTACTTTCAGAACCTGGAGGCCCGGCAAGATCCGTCCGTTGAGATTACCCTCATTAACCTCGACTACGCCGACAAGCTGAACAAGGTGCATGCGTTTCTGGTCAAAAAGAAGATCACCTCAAACGTGCTTCTTCTGGATGAGATTGATTACAATACCTGGATCGATCGCGTCGATCCGTCCTGGGAGGGTGCCATACCGGCGACGCTTTTTATCAATACGTCCACCGGTCAAAGAAAATTCGTGGATAAGGAACTTACTGAGTCCGAACTCGAACTGTACATAAAGACGTTGAAATCTTCCAACTAAAAATTTCTGCTTATGAAATTCAAGATCCTCTGCTCATTACTGGTTGGTGCTTCGCTGTTGTTCGCTGCCGCTACGCCACCGTATAATCTCGGCGATACGGTTAACGATTTCAAGTTGAAAAACGTGAATGGAAAAATGGTCTCTCTCTCAGACTATAAGTCGTCGAAAGGACTAATCGTGATCTTCGATTGCAACACCTGTCCATACTCTCAAGCTTACAACGACCGCATCATACTTCTTAACAAGACGTATGCATCGAAGGGTTTTCCGGTTGTTGCCATCAATGCCAACAGTCCGGAGATTTCGCCGGGCGACTCATTCGAGGAAATGGTGGCGCAGGCCAAGGACAAAGGATATGACTTTCCCTACCTGGTAGATGAGACGCAAAGCGTTGCCAAGTCGTTTGGCGCAACCAACACCCCTCATGTGTTCGTTCTTCGCAACGACAATGCTAACTTCAAGGTGGCGTATATTGGAACGATCGACAACAATTCCCGCAACGCGTCGGCAGCAACCAAGAAATATGTAGAAGACGCCGTTAATGAACTCCTGGCAAGTAAGGGGGTTTCAAATTCCAAGACCAAGGCTATCGGCTGCGGAATCAAATGGAAGAACAGTTAGGTCCATTGTTGAATTCGTGATTTGAAGATTAGGGTTTATGCCCGTTCCAAATGACGGATTCTTAAGAAAAGCCCGGCCAACGTAGCGCCGGGCTTTTTTGTTTCGGCAGGTGCCAACAAAAAATTTTTCCCTCCCCTCAAACGATGGCATTGAAGTTGCGTACTGTAAAGTACAAAAACACTTCCCACCACATGAAAGCCCTTGTTTTAATGTTGTTGCTGGCCAGCAGTACTGCGGCCTTAGCATACGACTCTGGTATTGCGGTGCTCACTGACAAAAGCACAACAATGCGGGTATACGTCAATGGCAAACTGATCAGCAAACAGACGGGTCACTACATCCGCACGCGCAGCACACCGGGCCTATTTCACCTGGAGGTGAAGGTGCTTAACCCCTGGAACCAGCAGTGGTACGTGGTGAAAAAGGACGTGCATGTGGACAAAGGCTTTGAGTTTCAATACAAGATCGTCTTTGTCAACCGTACGTGGCCGGAGTTGAAGGAAATCAAACGCTATCCGGTCTATTCCAAATACTATCTCTATCCAAACCTATACAATCGGCATCCGATAGCTTAAGAATAGAGTTAACACTGTCCGCGCTAGCGTATTTGGCCCTGGTGACGGGGCCATTTTTATGCGCAAACTGCTGAGGGCGAGCGCGGAACGTCATAGCCACAATTCCCAATCTTAAATCTTCCTCGATCTGCTAACCAGAACCACGACGATGGCGATGGCGATAATTGTGAAGGCGTTCCAATGATGGAAAGGCCAGTGCCAATTAAACATCCAGCCGAATAGTCCACCTAGCACACCAAAGATGGCGCCGAATACGGCTCCAAATACTCCTCCAATAATTCCAAATACTCCACCGATGATGCTGATAATGACGGGAAAGGCGATGATGATCAAAATGATCAGCAGAATGGCCGTTGTTGTGCTTCGTGACTGCATTGTAGTACGCTTTGATTCGTTTGATTCAAAAAGCATGCAAGCACGCAGCACCTTCGAAATTATCCTGAAAATGGCCTCTCAAGGCTATTTCGAAGCGTTAACTGTTGAATAGTGAACAGGGGGTTTTGCAAAAGTGTACAGCTGAACCGTCGCCGGCCGGACGAGGTCAGCTGACAATAGCTCTGTCCGAATAACCTAGAAGGGATAACCTCCCTTGGCGATAACAGCGGCGGCGATCTTTCTGCGGGCAGCCATGAGATTATAGGGGTCGATTTTGGTAAACCGTTTCAGGCCAAGCAGCATTAATCGTAGTTCGTCGCCGGAAGCAAAAGCTGTAATTGCCTGACGGCCGCAAGATGCGGCCTTCTCCACCGCGTAATGCAAGTAAACGATCGCGGCCTCTTTCTCGATCTCACATGCCGCCTCTCCACGCTGCCCGATAAGCTTCTCAACGCGGAGAAGTGCCGACTCCGCAGTATAAACTTCTATTAACATATCGGCGAGATTCATGAGGATCTCTTGTTCATCTGATAGCTTAGCCATGAACTTCTGTACCGCGGCACCGGCAACCATCAATCCCGCCTTCTTCAAGTTTTTCAGCGCCTTCTTTTCTGCGGCGAAGAGTCCCTCATCTGTCGCTCCGAAATCCGGAATGGACAGCAACTCTTTTTGCACTGCCATGGCCGGTGTCATCAAGTCGACCGAGCCTTTCATAGCACGCTTCATAAGCATGTCAATGGTGAGTATGCGGTTGATTTCATTCGTGCCTTCAAAGATCCGGTTGATTCGCGCGTCGCGATAGGCGCGATCCATGGGTCCTTCAGCGGAAAACCCCATACCGCCAT
>DATHKA010000231.1:0-9012 GCA_035489615.1 Chryseolinea sp. | reverse complement strand
TAGGATTCACGTGAAAGTTATCGATCACCATGCGCGCGATACGGCTGCTCATCGGGGCGCCCCCTTTAACGATCTCTTCGAGCGCAGTCAACAACTCCATGTAGTTAGCACTCTTGGTGATGTAGCCCGACGCGCCCGCCTTCAGCGCTTCAAAGACCAGTTCGCTGTCTTCATAGACTGAAACCATGATGATGTCGGTATGCGGACTCTTTTCCTTAATCGTCTTCGTGCCTTGAATGCCATTTACTCCCGGCAACTCTATGTCCATCAGCACGATCTCCGGTTTATCGCGGTTGATGCCGGCAATCGCGTCTTCGGCCGAGCCGTAGGCACTAACGACCGTAAATTTTTGTGAACTGTTCACGATCAACGTGAAACTGTTGCGTATCTCCTGATCGTCTTCCACGATCATGACGCGCTTCTTAAACGGCAATGCCATATTTGACAGTTTTGTTTAGTGTAAAATTGAGTATGATTTTGGTTCCATGCTGCTTTACACTGTGTATACGTAAAACAGCGTTGATCCTGTTGGCCCGATCGCGAATATTTTGTAAACCATTCGATTTTTCCAGCACATCGGGGGAGAATCCAATGCCATCATCTTCAAAACAGAATTCAAATCCATCGCCCGCATCACGCCTTAGCGAGAATGAAATGTTGTTCGCTGCCGAGTATTTGAAAGCATTCGTCATCGCCTCCTTGAAAATCAGGTTGGCCTGACGGCTGAAGCCATACGGCAGCCGGATCTTTTCACGCACTTCGTTGAAAGCCCGGAAATTCATGTTCTTTTCTTCGAACAGCTTCTCACCGAAGTCGCGAATGTGAATAAACAGCTTCGACAACTCGTCGTTAACCGGATCGATCGACCAGATGAAATCTCTCGTGCCCGTATACAGATATTTCGCGGAGTCCTCCACCTTGGAGTACAAATCCTGACCGTTCGCTACAGGCGCACTGGTCACGTGTCCATTCGCCGCCTGTTTATCTCCGGCACCAGCTTCTCCCGACGCCCTTCCGGCGTAACTGTTGTTATAGCTGTTTTCATTCAGCCGGAGCAGGCTCACGTAATTGATAATGCGCGTGAGCTGATTACCCATCTCGTCGTGAAAATCCCTGGCAATTTCTTTCCGGAGAAGTTCCTGTTCACGCTGTCGCACGCGCTCCATCATCATGATTCGATTTACCTTTTGCTTCACGCGCAGGTATAGGATCAGGGTCACCACGCCCGCCACAAATATGAAGGCACCCACTACGAATGCCGTGGTCTGATAAAATGGTGATTTGATCGTGAACGTATAGGCTATCCGTGTATCTGACCAGCTTCCACGGTTATTCGTACTCATCACCCTGAAGGTGTAAGTACCGGGTGGAAGATTGCCGTACGTAACCTGATCCATACTGGCGGGAAGCGACCAGGTTTTGTCGAAGTTCTCGAGTATGTATTTATACCGGACTGATTTGGAATACCGCTTGTCGACGCGATTGAACTGAAAGGTAAGGTGGTTCCTGTCTGGCGGAAAGACCGGCTGATATGGAATCTGGTAGAACCCAAAGGTGCTGTCACTATAAGCCCGTGCGGAATACTCGCCGTACAGGAGCTTTACATCAGTGAGGTGGATGTCGAACGAACGCATGCCATGTTTATCGAGGTCGTTGTACTCGTAGAGACCATCGACCAAACCGAAATATTTCGCTTCCGGACTAATGAAATAGGCGTTCTGATTAGTCTCGACACCGTGCAATCCATTGTCATTGTCGAAGTGCAGGTTCTCCGCGATGTCGCCACGACGATCGAGCTTTACGCGATTGATTCCTTTTTCCGTACCGATCCAGATGTATTGTTTCTCATCGGCGACCGCGAAATACACAAAGTCGGATGCGAGGCCTTCGCGCGTGGTCAACATCTTACGGCGAAGTGAGGCCGGATTATACAGTACCGCACCCGCCCCGCCAGTTCCCACAAGCAAGAGCGAATCCTGGTAAGACTGCAGACTCAGGATAGAGGTGTTTTGTATTTCGGGTATCTGTAACGTTGTAACGTTGCCGTCTTTCACGGTCTCGATGGTCAGTTCACTGCCCACGAATAAGGTGTTGTACTTGCCCAGGTAACGCAGTGTAGAAATGTATCCCGGTGTCAATTTGCCGTTGCCTGTGAAGGTCTTAAATTTCCTGCCGTCGAAGTACGACAATCCATTGCCCGTTCCGATCCACATGCCTTTTCCGTCGAACTCAATTGCCGTAACCGACCAGCCGGGCAGTCCATCTTCCATAGTGTACCACGTAAAGGAGTCTTTTACTTTGTCGTAACGCGCGAGCCCCGCAAAGGTGCCTATCCACAGGTCTCCCCACGGGGACTCTTTAATACAGGTGATGCCATTTCTATAAGGCATCTTCGGATCAGCATAAGATGAGATCTTTCCCTTGTTGATTTTCCACAATCCCTTGTTCATGGTGCCAATCCAGGATGCACCCTCCTGGTCGCGGTATATGGCCATAACGCCGCGAAGGTTGTCGCTGCTGCACCGTAGAAAATCCTGGTTAAAATACTTGAATAGCCCGCCCCCATTGGAGGCAAACCACGTATTTCCTTCCGAGTCATTCAATACCTGCAACACGTCGACGTCGGTCAGCACCGTGTCACGCACTTCAGACTTGCCATCGAGCTTGACCTTGAAGAGCGTGCTGCCGTTTGAGGTCCAGAATGCGTCGGCCTTGTCGTCGTACGTCAAGACCATATGACTGAAATGCATAGACGTAGGCTTAAGGGTGCGCGCGCGAAGGTCGATCGCATAGTCACCCGATGTGGTCTGAACGCCCACGTTGCCTTTGAAGTCGAAAAATTTTATGACTTTGCCAAATGAGCTATCAATCGGCAGGCTGTACGATGCCGACTCGGTACGGATAAGAAGCGTGCTGTCGCCGCGAAGGAGAACGACCTGACCCTCTTCGGTCATATGCGATGCCAAAACCTTAGTGTCGTAGACGTCCTTCTCCCAATAGTATATTGAGTCCTGGTGGATCTTTGTGGTCAGTCCTGTTCCTGAAAGTATGAACACCGTGTCGCGAAGCATATACATGCGTCGCAGTGACTTGGTCTTGGGCTGGGCCTGCGGAGTCTGATACGTCTTGAATTTAAGACCATCGAACCGGGTAACGCCACGAAGATGGAGGATCCACAAGTTGTCCTTGCTGTCGAGCCGCAGGCCCATCACCTGGTTGCTTAAGAGCCCGTCAAGCGTCGTATATACTTTGAATTCCCGGCCATCGAAGCGCGCCAATCCTCCTCCCTCGGTTCCGATCCAGAGATAGCCACACTTGTCTTCCACGATGCCTTTTACTTGCGATTGGGGCAGCCCGTCGATCGCGGTATAGTTGCGAATGGAAAAGAAGTCCTTTTGCGCCGACAGCGAAGTAAAGCAAAGGGAAAATGAAACGATAAGCAGAAAGTACCTTACCATAGACTCCAATCAGCAAAGATTATAAATACCAGGTAAAACCGTAATACCACACTCTACGTGATATATAGCCGGGCCGGGAGGCACCCTTCAGCACCACCGAGCACAAAACCGCTTAAAGGTGCGACCTGAAACTGTGTCGGCCGGTCCAATAATATACGTTTTCCATCCCATTATGATCAGAAATTACCTCTCAATCGCGTTCAGAAGTCTGCTGAAGCACAAGTTTTTCTCTCTATTGGACGTCGCGGCCCTGGCAACAGGGCTTATAGGGAATTTTGTTCGTTGTGATTCGCGATAAGCCGCACACACCAAAGAATATTTTCTCAGCGGTCTTTCGCGTCTTTGCGCCTCTGCGGTAAGCCGGCCGCAGGCCACGCCGCAGGCGTACTCTGCTTCCTCTGCTTCCTTATTGTGACTTTGTCCCTACCTTCGCATTATACCCTCAAATCTACCCTGATGTCGGAGGAAGAACTAAGACGAGAGTACGCTGTTCTCGAACGATCACGCAAGGATCCGCGTGCTTTCGGCGAACTGTACGAAAGGTACTTCGACCGCATCTTCAATTTTATCTATCGCCAAACCGACGACGAAGACCTGACGTCAGACCTTTGTTCGCAGACCTTTTTGAATGCTTTGCGCAATATAGGGCGCTATGAATTCAGAGGGTATCCTTTTTCGGCGTGGCTGTATAAGATTGCCACGAACGAGGTCAACAAACATTATCGAAAACAAAAAACTGAAAAAGTCTTTAGTATAGAGGAAATTCGCATACGCGAACTAATTGATCAGGCGC
Organism: Chryseolinea sp.; assembly: GCA_035489615.1. Lineage (GTDB taxonomy): Bacteria > Bacteroidota > Bacteroidia > Cytophagales > Cyclobacteriaceae > Chryseolinea. Next base: position 4,761 of record DATHKA010000231.1, on the reverse strand, counting down.
AGGTAGAGTGGGACGAGGAAGTCATTGCGCGCCTGATGAACTATCTCAAAGAGCTCCCCACAGAAATGCTGGAGGTGCTGGAACTTCGCTTTTACGAGGACAAAGATTTCAGAGAGATCGCGTTCATTCTTGACATCACCGAAAGCGGTGCCAAGATGAGGACGTATCGCGCGCTGGACAGGCTGCGGCGAAATTTCAACTTACGGATCAAGTACGATGGGAAGGAATGAGATAAAATTGAGGCGCAACAATATGAGCGAAGGCCATATTGCCAGACACCGTAACTACGGATTGCTGATGAAGCGACATCATCGCGACCTGAGGATACGGAAGATGACGATCGTGCTTATTTATGTTCTCATCATTATTGCCGTGACGGTACTCTTCATTGTCGTGAAGAAAGAGGAACGACATCGTAATATGCCGCCATCACAACGGCCATCCACTGCCTGGTTGATCGGCACAGCCCGATCATATGATAACGCGTCATCAGCACTTTCCCGCTAACCGACTACAGCCGCAAAGCTCACCTCCAGGGGCCCGATCCCGGGCAACCGGGCGTAGTCGCATCCGATTGCTGTTCATTTTTTTTCAGAATAGTTTCCTGACTGAATAGTGAACTGCGTGTCGTGAGCAGAATGTTCGCTATTTTAATGACGTGTCGGCTCTCCTCAATCAAAGTACTATACGCTCGCGCCAAGAACGAATAACGGAGATCGTTGCCGGCGCTTCGTCTTTCATGGCCACCGCCTACATTGTGGTGGTCAACCCGGCCATACTTAGCCAGGCAGGCATGCCTTACAACGCCGTGCTTACCGCTACTGTGCTGGTATCCTGCTTCAGCAGTCTGATGATGGGTTTATATGCGCGCAATCCGATCCTGGTTGCTCCCGGCATGGGACTCAATGCGTTCTTCACATTTTCGGTGGTCAAGGGACTCAACATTCCATGGGAAATCGCCCTTGGCGCAGTCTTCTGGGCGGGTGTGATCTTTCTTTTGCTGTCCATATTCAATATCCGCACGCACATTGTGCGGGCTATACCTGCTCAACTGCGTTACGCAATTACAGTAGGCATAGGGTTGTTCATTGCTTTGATCGGGTTTGTAAATGCAGGTTTTGTGGTGCATCATCCCGAGACGGTGGTGGGCATTGCGCCCCTTACTCCCACTATGGTCGTCTTCCTTCTGGGTATATTCGTCACGGCCCTGTTGATCGTGCGTGGCACAAAAGGCGCGTTGCTCATCGGTATGCTGCTGACCACCGCAGCTGCCGCCACCCTCGGAAGAATATGGGCAGGAGATGAGCCGGTAGTTACCTGGAAAGGCGTTTTCGCTGCTCCCGACTTTAGCCTGCTGTTTGCACTCGACCTGGTCCGTTCACTAACCTGGTCACTGGTGCCCGTGATATTTGCCTTTGTCTTTACGGGCATGTTCGACGGACTGTCCACCTTCGTGGCACTCGCGGAAGCAGCCAACCTCATGGACGACCATGGCGAGCCACGCAACATCAAACGGTCACTGGAAACTGACGCAACGGCTACCATACTGGCCGCATTGTTCGGATCGAGTCCGGGCACCGCCTACATCGAGTCGGCAGTAGGGATAGAGGCCGGCGGCAAGACGGGTCTCACGGCGGTAACCGGTGCGCTCTTATTCCTGCCATTCCTGTTCCTTTCGCCGCTGCTGTCGGCCGTGCCGGCTATTGCTACGGCACCGGCGCTGGTGATCGTGGGTGCCTATATGATCCGACCTGTAGTGAAGATACATTGGACGGCGATGGACGAGGCGATACCGGCATTTCTGGCGGTGGTGCTAATCCCGTTCAGTTATTCAATCACGCAAGGGATCATTTGGGGATTCCTCTCGTGGACGCTGTTAAAAGTAGTAAGCGGTCGCGCCAGAGAAGTTTCATGGGCACTTTGGATAATCGATGTGCTGGCGTTGGTGGCGCTGGCACTTGAGTGACGGATCGCGATTCCTGGGTTGCCCGGATCTTTAGAAGTTGCCCGAATCTTAAGAATAAGACCAAGCACCGAGACATTAACCATATGACAACACACCCATACCGTTTCCGATGCAAATTTTGGCACATTTCTATCGGCGTGCTGCTATTCCTGATCGTCGTAATTCCAGAAAGGTTAATCGGGCAAGCTGTAGTTGACGTGAAAACCGCGCCGGTTGGACAAACCACCACGTACTCCGACGTGATTGCTGTGCTGGGCGCCTTTCCGGAAGAAGTACGCCTGTTGTTGACGCAGCTGCAGGACAAGCGCGAGGAAATCGTTCAGCGCACGTCATTTACAACGGGAACGCTACACGGCGAGCGTGTAGTCGTGGCCCTCACCGGGATCGGCAAGGTAAATGCGGCAACAACGACGATGTTAACCCTTGAGCACTTTCGACCCAGGGTGCTGCTCTTTACCGGCATTGCGGGAGGCGTTAATCCGGCGATGATGCCGGGGGACATCGTCATTGGAACCCAGGTGGGCTACCACGACTATGGCACCCTCACATCCTCGGGAATGCAGCGCGGTCCCACGCGGGATCCGGTAACACAAGCGGAAAATCCCCTCTACTTCTCGTGCGATACAGCCTGGGTACACAGGGCACTGCGCGCGTCCAGAAAAATCGCCTGGGAGAAGGTCACTACCACCGGCGGCGCACGCGTACCCACAATCAGAAAAGGTGTGATCGTGACTGGCGATGTGTTCGTCGCTTCGGATGCAGCCACCAGGGAACTCCATGAAAATATGCATGCCGAGGCAACGGAAATGGAAGGCGCTGCCGTGGCGCAAGTCAGCCATCAACAGCAGGTACCCTTTCTGGTAATCAGGAGCATGAGCGATAATGCCGGCAATAACGCCACGCACGACGTAAAGACTTTCTATGCCGTGGCAGCGCGTAACTCGGCAGCATTGGTGATGGCAATCGTCGAACTGGCGCACACTGAAATGAAAAAATAGGGTTCAGTTAAGCGGCTGTTCCAACGCATTCAATTTTTGCTGCAACGCGTTTTTAATCGCCAACGGTTGGGCTATCTCAATGGCTTTCTTCAGATGATCTCTCGCCTGCATCTTATCCACGCTGCTCCAAAGCACGCCCAGGAGCGCGTGATACAGGTGATTGTCATTCAACTTAACGCTCTCGAGCGCGGCAAGTCCTTCTCGCGCACCTGAAACTTTGAACACGGCATAGGCTCGGTTCATGGCGACGACTGGCGAAGGCTTCAGCTGCAACAGCTGATCATAAAGCCCCAGAATGTGCTCCCATTTTCCCGGCCCTTGTACGGTATGGTGGTAAGCGATGGCCGCCTCTACATGAAACGGCGTAACGGTGTCGCCGTCCGCCGCGCACCGCAGAAAATAACCGCCGCGCAAAACCCAATCTGGATCCCACGACGACGTATCCTGATCGTCATACAGCACCACCTGCCCCGCTTCTCCAATCCGACTGTCAAATCGCGAAAAGTGGAAACACATCAGCGCCAGCAGGGCGTTGGTTTCCGGACGGTTCGTCGGGCCGTGCTCTACGAGCATAGTTGCCAGGCGAATGGCCTCCAGGCAAAGATCCCGGCGCACGACATGCTCACTTCCGCCCGCATAGTACCCCTCGTTAAACAGCAGGTAGATCGTCGTCAGAACGGATTCGATGCGCGCCGCCAGCTGTTCGTATGGTGGCAACTCCATCGAAACGCTCACCTCCCGTAGTCGCTCTTTGGCGCGCAGCAGTCGCTTGGTAATGGTCTCCCTGCCGGTCACAAATGCATCCGCTATCTCGCCGATACCAAAGCCGCAAAGAAGACGCAAACATAAAGCAACCTGCATCTCGCCTGGAATCGCCGGATGACACAAGGCAAACATCAGTCGCAGCTGACTGTCTTCAAATAACGCATCGGAAAGACCAGCCTCGAAAGGAGCCTGCCAGTCTTCCTTTTCCTGGCGCTCGCGATAACCTGCCGCTACCTGGTTGTTAAAAGTGCTGATGCGCTTCAAATGGTTGCTGGCCTTATTTCGCGCCACTGTATATAGCCAAGCCGTTGGATTAGGCGGAAGTCCCTCGATACCCCACGTGTGCGACGCGGTGAGAAATGTTTCACTGGCGATGTCTTCGGCAGTTTCCAGGTTTCTCATCCCAAACGAGCGACACAGTACGGAAACAATCTTTCGATACTCAGTCCTGAAAAGGTGTGGCAGTTGCGACGATGGGTCCATGTTTCTTGAGAATGGTCGTGAACTTATCTGCGAGGGCAAATGACAAACCGGTCTTGATCAGGCGCACTGCTTTCGTGTTATGCGCGCTGCTCTCTTGCAACAATGCGGCGCACTTCAACGCTGTTTCCCTCGCCGTGCAGGATGGGACATGCACTGGCAATAGCCGTGGCATCGTCAAAATCCAGGGCGCGAATGGTAATGAATCCGGCGATGGACTCCTTCACTTCGGCAAAAGGCCCGTCGGTCACCACCCGACCGAACCTGATCACCTTCCCTTCAGTCGACAGTCCCTTTCCTCCGGCAAACCTGCCCGCAGCCATAATGCCATCGACCCATTGCTGGTATTGCTGCATATAGACCTGGAGTTGCTCAGGCGACGGCTGGGCGTCGCGGGTGATCAAATCGAGGCGCATCAGAATCATGTATTCTTCCATACTGAAATTATATCAACTAATCCTACTTTATCAAGTTGTCTGATGATTTCTACGGCACTCATTGGCAGACGCCGTGGTGGCCGCCGGACAATGCTCAGGTTCGCCAGCCGAAATC
>DATHKA010000230.1:0-15329 GCA_035489615.1 Chryseolinea sp. | reverse complement strand
GAAAACCAAGGTGAGCCTCTTATTGATCGTTGTTTCATGTACCCTCATGCTTTCGTGCCAGACCAGCAAATTGCTGCATGCTACTTTCGAAAGCGATGCCGTGAATGGCTTACCCAACAAAGCCTTGCCCGGAGATCCAGCAGGTGACGAGATCACCTTTGACGCGGTGATCGAGCCACAACTAAAGGTTCAAAATTCGACCATCTCCGGATCAAGGTCTTTGTACTTCACGAATGTGGCCATCGGAAACCCGCCTGCAAGCCAACGATTTCTCCGCTTTAAGGGTGCATCAACCGATCTCTCAAAAACCGTTTGGTTTACGTACGCAGCCCAAAATGTGGATCCTGGAATGCCCGTCTATGTCGACGTGTCCGATGGCTACAGCGCTGCCATCGCGCGCCTTATTATCGAGGCAAATGGTGCGGTATCTATTGTGAAAGGCAGCGACTATACCCAATATGAATTACTGGGCAACGTGGGTTCGCAGGTTCATACGGTAATTTTCACTACGTCACTTGCCAGCAAGACATTCAATGTTACGATCTTTAAGGAAAGTGGGCCTGCGATTACAGTCGAAAACAAACCTTTTATCCAGCAGGACCATACACAGTTCCACAACCCTGCCCGCCCGACAATAACCTTCTCGCACCAGGGAACAACCTCGTCTCACACCTATGCTTTGGGCTTCGTTTCAATAAGCAAAGAGAAACCAAAGAATATGCCGTGATACCCATCCGGGACTGGTTTGCGATATCGGACGGCTGCATTCCGAAACTGAACATCGAAGCTACCAGATTGGATCACAGGCATCTTTGTTAGCTTTGGCACCAGCTTTGACAACGTTCGCGCATGATCAAAAACCACCTACGCCTGTTTATCCGGAATCTCAGCCGGCAAAAATTGTTTTCCTCTATCAATCTCCTCGGACTGACCGTCAGTATTTCGAGCACAATGCTGATCTACCTGTATGTTCAGCACGAATTCAGCTTCGACCGGTTTCACAATCATACGGATAGATTATATCGGGTTAATCAAACATTCATCTGGGCAGAACGTGAGACCAGCCAGTTCTCCCGTACTGGTCCGGGAGTAGCCCATGCGTTGAAAGAGGAATTGCCGGAAGTCGAAATATTAACCAGTTTACACACACCGGGCAACTATATAATCTCCTATCAGTCGCCTTCCAACGATGTGATCTCGTTCGAAGAGGACAAAGTACTTGCGGCTGACTCTAACTTCTTCAAGGTGCTGAATTTTCCGTTAACGATGGGCAATGAAGCAACGGCCCTTCGGGAGACAAATACTTTGGTTATGACAAGGTCGACGGCGATGAAGTATTTTGGCGCCGAAAATCCGATTGGTAAAATGGTTTCGCTGGGGGCACTTAAGGGTGGCCAGGGCAATGCGTTTGAAGTCACCGGCGTGATAGAAGATCTTCCAGACAACTCGACGATCGAGTTTGATGTATTACTGTCGATGAGAAGCTTCCCCACTATTGAGCGGGTTTATTGGAGTTGGGTATGGACTCAGCTCGAGACCTTCGTGTTGCTCCGGCCAGACGCGAATATTGCTAATGTCCGCGAGAAGCTCAAAGGCATACCCCGTAAGCGTGCCGAAGAATCGCTCAAAGGCGCTATGGGAGTCACCTACGATGAGTATGTGCAGTCGGGCAAGAAGTGGGAGCTATTCTTGCAGCCAATTACAACCCTTCATTTACCCGAAGCGCCTGTCCTTGGTTCTTTTCCAGACGTCGGGAACATAAAGATCATCTACTCATTCATTGGCGCTGCCATCTTTATCGTGCTGTTGTCGTGCGTGAATTTTATGAATTTGTCGACCGCGCAGTTCACGCGGAGGATCAGAGAAGTTGGCATCAGGAAGGTACTTGGCCTTGATAAACGGGAGCTAAGGCTCAGCATATTTCTTGAAGCGCTGACCTACTGTGTAGCTGCGATTATATTTGGCCTGGCGTTAATTCAAATTTTATTGCCACCGTTCAATGCCGTGACGGGAAAGCATCTTAGCCTTTCGCTGTTTGAACAGCCGGCGGTTGTGGCCGCCCTCATTTGCCTGGCGTTGTTTATGGCGCTATCGTCAAGCCTTTATCCCGCTGTTTGGGCGTCCTCATTCAACCCTGTAAGTGCTTTGCGTGGAAAATCAAAGTTCGGTAACAGCGGGATGGCATTCCGAAATGGTCTCGTCGTGTTTCAGTTCAGTGTTTCAATCATCCTGGTGATATGCACGGCGGTCGTCTTCCAGCAGCTGAAGTACGTATCCGAAAAAGATCTGGGTTTTGATAAAGCCAACCTTGTGGTTTTACACCATGCGGAAGCCGTCCGGCACGGAGAAACGCTCACCGATGCCATCTTAAACATACCGTCAGTAGTAAGTGCTTCGTGGTGCACGTCGGTTCCGCCAACTGTATTTGGAGGCGACACATTCTCTGCCGAAGGAATCGGTGACCAGAAGTTCCCCTTGAATTATACGCTGGCTGACGAGCATTATATTCCAACGCTGGATGTCAAATTGCTGTTTGGAAGAAATTTCCGGGAGAACAGTCCGGCGGATTCTAATCGCGTGGTGCTGAACGAAAGCGCGGTGCGAAAGATCGGATGGGAGGTGAGTGAATCCACCCTCGGTAAATATGTTACTTATCCAAACAGCGGCAGCGAACTGACGAGGTTTGAGGTGATTGGTATTGTTTCTGACTTCAACTATTGGTCGATTTCGGCGCCCATTGAACCGATGGCCATCTTTAATTCCATGAATACTTACATTGGCGATGGGGACCGTAATTACGTCGTTGTGAAGGTTGATGCCCATGGCTCCGACGAATGGAAAGATGCTCTCGCCTCCCTTCAACGCGTGTGGCACGCGCAGGCGTCAAACACGCCCTTCCAATACTCCTTTGTCGACGAGAATTTTGAAGAGACCTTTTCGACCCAGCAACAGTTCGGAAAGATCCTTACGGTAATGTCGGGTCTGGCTATTCTTATCGCGGCACTTGGATTGCTTGGTATCATCGTTTATTCGCTGGAGCAGCGCACGAAGGAAATCGGAATCAGAAAGGTGACCGGAGCAACCGTAGCCAACATACTTTTGCTCATTTCCAGGGGTTATACACGCCTGATCCTGGCGGCGTTTGTCATCGGCTCGCCTGCCGCCTATTTTTTGATGGACTTCTGGCTGAAAGACTTTGCCTATCGCATAATTCCTTCGGTTTGGATCTTCGTTTCGGCGTGTGCCGGGACCCTGTTGCTGGCCCTGCTTATAACCCTATACCATTCATTGAAGGCGGCGCTCACCAATCCCGTTGATGTATTGCGCGACGAATGAATTTCTTGCCTGGGGGCAGGAAAAGGGTACTGTCGATCGTTAATATTTCTCGTCAGGTAAACATTTTTGCAAAAAATGGCGTTGTAGAGACTGTAACGGTCGTTACAGGTGGCACGTCGGATTCATAACTGTATGTTGAAAAGCAGCGTGGCGCAGATGTTTCACTTAAAGAAAGGAGGTACCATGTCTAGTCCAAAGCACATTTTATCGAAAAACGTAACACCAATTCTCACAGGTGTGTTGAATTGAGGGGTTTGATTAACCTCGTCGGGTTTTGGTCTTACGGATAAAATTTGATTGAGGATTCTATATATCCGGCCGTTAGCGGCCGGATATTTTTTTGCCGTAAAGCTACTTTTTATAGTCCCCCAGTGCGTAAATCCTGAAATGTTCGGATTCGTAGAGTTGTGGCAAGTCAAGCCTGACATCAAAGTTCTCGTGATAGATTTCCTTACACACCAAAACGAATTTACAGTTCTTCGACTTGAGATCGGCAAGAAAGGAAGGATTTTGAATCTCTGCCGGTGAAACGGTCCAACCCCGGCGATGAGCAAAATACATGGGCGTCGGATTGTGAGGGGCCGAATTAATCACAAACAGGTCCTGCCGGTCTGAAAACCGATCAACTATTGACTCCAGGTCCGCGTAGGGGGCAAACATCTTGTGCACCCGAAAGTCGTACACCTGGTCGCCTATGTTCTCCACGGCAATTGCAAAAACGACTAGCCACATGACCCACTTGATGGGAATCTGACCCAGACCAAATCCGGAAATGAATGCCATGACTGGTATGACGGTGAGAATGTAATACTGATCGATAACAATGCTCTTACCTGTCTTGAGTAATACAATTAAAAAACATGCATAGGGTATGATGAATAGTGCGAACACGATCCATTGTTTCTTGTACAGCACATAGATCAACGAAGCAGCAAAGGCAACAAAACCAAGATATTTCATAGGGAGGAAATACAACCGTCTTAGTATAGCCGTGAAATTTGCCCGGATCTCTTCCCACCCCATATTAAACAGGGGACATCCCGTGGTAAAATGATTACCATACCCGAAGGTGTTCAAGTACGGCATCCAAATGAGATACCACCACCCAACGCAAATTAGTATTCCACCAGAAGTCGCAGCCACCCACCCTTTTCGCTCGAGTGGAAAATGTCGGGCACACATAGGTATGATGAGCACCGAAAGCAGCAACAGGGACGATATCTTCGAAAGGCCGCCAAGAGCTCCGAGGGCCATGTACAAAAGTATGTGGTGAGGCTTTCCTTTTTCTAAATAAGTTAGGGCCAGGTATAACGCCATCAAACATAACGCGGCGGAGAGGCAGTCGGGGAAGATCTTTCTGCTGTAGGAGAACCAGTATGACGCCGTTAACAGAATGGTGCTGCTAAATGCGACAGATTCACTGTAATACATCCTGATTGTCCGGTAAAAAAAGTAGGAGCCAAGCGTGGAAACGATGAGGACGATAAGCCGCCCATACCAATGCTGATATCCAAAAAGCGTCGATACGAGATATATCAGATAATTCAGAAGGGGAAATTCAGATCCCGTGATGCCTGTTTTATCGCCAGCGATATCAACGCGGGGATAAAGAATATTTGCATCGCGTTCGAAGAAATTTCTGGCAATCATTAATCCATCCGTTTGCCTCCAGGGATGCTGATGCTCCAGGGGTGGCAAATAGATAGCGTACAGTCGCATGACAAAGAGAAGAACTAGCCAGAATCGGATATCCCGGTAGTCCAGAACCTTTTTCCAACCTGTAGGTCCGGCGTCACTTGCCATCTTAATTGAATTCATGCATTACTCGGATTTGTCGGCCCCGGGGTGAAGGGCGTGGCGGGTTTTGATTTAACGTGAATTGCGTGTCGTCGTCAGTCTCACATTCACGCAGCAACCAATATCAAGGTAACTGAGAAAACAAACAATCGCCGTAATTTATTTGACGCCTGACAATTTCTCATTGTCGGACGGGCTCATATTCCCCTCATGATTGGCGAAACTTTGTGCCTTCCGTCCATAGCATACTTTTGATTTCAAGGACGTGAAATGTTTAGGAAGTATTTGATGACGATAGGAGGGTTGGACTATCTTTGACCGGATGCCATCTCATCTGTCCCACGCGCTGCAGCTAGCCGCCGGAATCATCGGATTCTGCGCCTACATTCCGTTGACTATCGGTATTGTTGGAAATACAGCTCGCCAAAGTTTTGCTGCTTTTTTCCTTTGGGGCATCCTGGATACAATTGCTATGATCAGCGCCTTTCTGCAGGATGGCAACTTTTGGCTGGCAGCCAGCAATGTCGCAGGAGCCTTTTCGATAGCCGGATTATTGCTGTATAAACGGCAATTTGAATGGTCACCTACCGAATCCATTACCGGCGTCCTGGTAGTTGTTTGTCTGATAGTGTGGTATACCGCGGGTAATACGGGTGCTATCGTAGCGAGTAGTGTGGCCGTTGTAATCGCGGGGATTCCGCAAATGGCGCACACCCGAAGATCTCCAAAAGACACGCCGATAGCTGTTTACCTGGTATGGCTTGCGGCCAATACACTTTCCCTTTTCGCCGGGAGGTCCTGGACCATCGATGAGCGATTTTATGCGGTGTGCGGATTGGTTCTTTGCTCAGGCATTCTGGCCATCGCCTGGCTGGCGGGGCGTCGAAACCGGTAACGACCCTGGCGGACGAAGGAATAATAAGTCGATTCATCGACGACTTATCAGGTGCGAACCCTTTTTAGATCCTCGCAAGGCTCATGTTCGGTATCTTGAGTATAATTTTTTTGCATGAAGGGGAAGTTGGGTAATTTTTTAACGAAGCATGGTGCGAAGTTAGCCCTTGCCATAGTGATCGCACTCATTCTCGTAGATACGCTCATCACGTACAGCTACAAGTCTGCCATGTCGCGGAATATAACGACGCAGCATAAGCTCAGTGAGATTTCCGTACGGAAGGGCACCATCATCTCTGATCTGAACAACATCGACATGAGCCTCCGTGGATATTTGCTCGTGGGCAATGAAGCGTTTGTGGGTACGTACGAGAAGATCAAGAAGCAAAACCGACCCACGATGGCTTATCTCGAACAGACGCTTCCTACGATTGGCGTAGATCGATCTGTTCTCCGCGATATGGAGTCCATGATGAATAAATATTTTGAGTTGATGGATAAGGCCATTTCCCTGTACCGTGCGGGCAATTCGCCCGATGCATTAACCATCATCAAGGAGGATCACGGAACAGCCGTTTGGGAAACTTACGTGAAGTTGTCGGAGAAAATCGATCCCGTGGTACAACATTTGAAAGATGAGTCTGACAACGACTACAACCGCCTGCTTACGGTCAGCATGTTCTTTCAGGGGATTCTCTTCGCAATCGGCATACCCACCGTTGTTTATGCCATATTGAACCTGCAACGTACGCAGAAAAGACGCATTGCTTTGTTCAAAAAGCTCGACTACCAAAATCGAACACTGATCTTTGATTCTAATGATTCCGTAGCCGTTGAAGATGAGGACGCCGTTATCACCAGTATGATCGATAATCTTAAGAAATCGGAATCATTTATAAAATCGATCGCACAAGGCGATCTGGAGGTAAAGTGGGACGGATTCAGCAAGGCGAATGCAGAGATAAACAAACATAACATTTCTGGCGCGTTGCTGGTGATGCGGGATGGCATGAAGCAACGTCAGGCGGATGCCATCCGGCAGCAGTGGGTTAGCGATGGCCTCAACAAGGTCGCCGACATCATTCGCGACAATCAAACGAAATACGAGCTCCTTTGTGAAAAGACGGTTTCATTTATTGTCAAGTACCTGAATGCGCAGCAAGGTTCGCTATTTGTATTGAACACAGAACGCGATGACGATCCACATTTAACACTGGTGAGTTGTTACGCATTTGACAAAAAGAAACACGTCACCAAGCGGGTCGATATCGGTGAAGGTATGTTGGGACAAGTCTATTTAGAGGGTCAGCCAGCCTACCTGACATCCGTGCCTGAGAACTATGTGCATATCACTAGTGGATTGGGTGAAGCGGGGCCGCGCGTGCTTACGATATATCCGTTTAAACAAAACGAGACGGTTGTTGCCTTGATCGAGATCGCTGCCTTCACGACATTCGACTCGCATGCACTCAGCTTCCTTGCGGAGGCCGGAAAGTCGATTGCTGCATCAATCAGCGCTATTCAAACCAACGCACGCACGACGGCTCTACTCGAGATGTCACAGCAGCAAATGGAGCAACTTCGTTCGCAGGAAGAAGAGATGCGCCAGAACATGGAGGAATTGGAAGCTACACAAGAGGAGATGCGCCGAAGGGAGAATGGTCAACCCACTGTTGAAGTAAAATAAACACCTGCAGTGAAGTATTTTAACCTGCGCCAAACTACAGGGCCGGGGTCTTTATGCCAATATGCCTGAAAGTACACTCGATATTGTTGAGTATCTCTATGTGCAGCACGAGCGATTTGCACCGGTCAGAAAGCAGCTTGCGTCCGCCAACACCGGGTTCTCCTGGAGCCTGTCATTGCAGTATAGCTTTCTTACGTACACCCTGTCCGTCCCCGACAACGACGATCAGCGATTGATTCCGTACTATCATTGGAAGCGAAATATGGACGATAGCGCCAATTCTGCCGAGATGTCTAGTCCGGACGAGTCGCTTCTTTCGCAAACTCGCGAACTGATTCATCCTGTTTCGTATAAGGAGCACCGTTCGATCCCGATGACGTTGGAAGGCGTGTTTTCCGAGGAGATTATGAATAGCATAAAATACGCCGACGTCATCGCCGGACAAGCCTACTTGTGTACGAAGGGGGATCATTATGCTCCGGGGTTTTTCAGCGCGATCGTACTCTCGGAAAAAGGCATCCATCTCGAACAGGTTAATCACTTTAACGCGAGATCCATCGCACACAAGAACGACTACAATCTTCGTGAATTGAAGTTTTTCGTTCCCACGGGCCCGGATGGAGGGCGTATGACGCTCGGTTCAGAGAAAATGGGTAACATGCTCGTGGAATTCAATGATCGATCGAGCGCCAATAATCGCGAATGTGGTCGATTGATCCGGGCCAAAATTGATGAATTGCAGCTGCAGCATAACGGCAAGCCAGGTTCCTGCAATTGAGCGGGCCGTAGCGCGGGTAATTTTTTCTATTCGTTCTTCAACGTGAGTGCAGGGTTAAGCCGGGCAATTTTTAGCGATAGTAGCGACACCGTTATCCAGATCAATGACAATGCAGCCATGCTGCAGGCGACGAACACACCGGGCGTTAACTCGATTCTGTACGCAAACTCCTGCAGCCAGTTGTGTATGACAAGATAAGCGGCGGGGATGGCGATGATCATCGACACTAGCGCCAGGCGTATGAAATCCTTCGAAAATAGCAACATGATTCCTGAAATGGATGCACCCAATACTTTTCTTATGCTGATTTCCTTCGTGCGTTGCTGGGCCATGAAAGACGCCAGCCCCGTGAGTCCAAGCAACGCGATGGCTACTGTCAGGAAAGTGAAGCCGGCGAAAAGCCGTGAAAGTCGCTGCTCTGAAATGTATTGCCGCCCGAAGTCCTCATCAAGGAATGAGTATACAAAAGGATTCTCCGGTTCAAAAGTCTTCCAGGCGTTCTCAACGGTCGCCAGGCCTGCGGAAGCACTTCCGGGACGTAATCTAACAGCAATGTAATCGAAGGCCGCATCCGGCAAATAGTAGTGGAAAATGAGTGGCTTTACACCACTGTGAAGCGATTCGACGTTGAAATCTTTTATAACGCCAATTACCTCCAATGCCTCTTCATCGTTATCGCCCGCATTCAAGGTTATCGCTGTGCCGACGGGATTGTCGAGTCGCAGGATCTTTGCGGCGGTCTCGTTCAAGAGAATTTTTCCCTTGTTGTTTTGCGGTATGTCGGTGAAATTTGAGCCGGCCTTCAAGGTCAGGGCAAGTGCAGGAACATAGCGTTCATCCGTCAGGAACATGTGCATGCCTCTTCCGACAGGATCGCCCTTTCGCCGAAAGTCGCGCATCGCATTGAGGGGCTGGGCCGGTAGTCCCGTGTTAAAACTAACGGCGGCTATTTCTGCGTGGGATTCTAATTCATCTCGAAAAACTCGCCACTTGTCTTGAATTTCGCGATCGTTTTTTACGATCACCACATTCTCTCTATCATAACCTGGCTGGCGACTCTGCATGTAATTGAGTTGTTGCATGATGAATACGCTGCAAATCATCAAACCGATTGAAATGCTGAACTGAAAAATTACCAATCCGCTTCGTAAAAAACTCTTCCGCTCAGTGAGTCTGCCTTTCAACGCCCTCACCGGATTGAATGATGATAAGTGGAGAGACGGGTAGCTTCCGGCAATTCCAATTACCGCTATGAGCAACATCCCAAACCCAAAAAGCAATGGGGGGTGCTCCCGCCACGCGAACTCAAGCTGCTTGCCGACAAGTGTGTTGAAGGGACGTCGTAACAGCTCCGCGATGCTCAGGGCAAGTAAACTGGCAAATACCGCGTAGAGTCCGGACTCCGTATAGAATTGCCATGCCAATGTCCGGCGGCCCGAGCCGAGCGTTTTGCGAACGCCGATTTCTTTGGATCGTCTCACCGACTGCGCTGTAAACAAATTGATAAAGTTGGCACAAGCCAGCAAGATGATGAGGCACGCAACTGCTATGAGTAGCCGAACCGTTGTGAAGTCTCCATTTCCTTCATGCTCGCTCTGGAGATGGGAGTGGAGATGTATGTCATCAAGTCGTTGTAGGCGAAAGTCGCCCTTCGCCCCATGGCCTTCGACCTCCTCCGTGGCATTGATGTGTCGCCCGGCGAGCCTGGTAAGTTTTGACTGCAACAAGGCAACCCCCTCTTTTTCCAGTATGACGTTGTCTTTGACTTTCACGTAAGTGTGCATGATGTTCCACGTCCATACTTTGATCGTATCCAATTCCCGGTAGCCAAAGTTCATATTCACCAGCATATCAAAATGCAAATGCGTGTTTTGCGGAGGATCGACCACAGCGCTGACAATTCTTGCTATCTGATCCCCTCCAAACAGAATGGATTTGCCAATCAGCGTTCCGTCGTTTAGAGCCTGCTCACCGAAATATCGAACGGCCGTGTTGCGCGTGAGCACGATTGATTCGTCGCGTTGAAAAGCTGTCCGGGCATCACCTAAAATGAAGGGATATTGCAGGACTTCCAGAAACTCGGGGTCGACGATGAAAATCTTCGTTTCCCGAAACACCACCTCCCTGCGATCGGTATTTTCGTCGGCAGGTAGGCGCATAGTTGAGTGATTCCAGTTAAATGCGCGGGCTACCTTTTCCACTTCCGGAATCTCCTCCTTGATTGCTTCAGCCAAGGGAGGAGGCGAAGAAGCAAACGCCTCGCTGCTGGCATCGTTGCCCCAATAAGTATTGACCCGGAATACCTTTTCTGCACCAGCTAGCTGATCGTAGCTAAGCTCATCATGAACGTACCATGCGATCAGCGTGACCGAGGCCAGTCCGAGGGCGAGGCCTGTCAGATGCAACAGGGTGAATCGCATGTTTCGGCGCATGTTTCTGAGCGCCACGTGAACGTAATTGCCTAGCATAATCAGTGGTTTTCTGGAATGATCATCAATCCCTGTACCACTATTGTTAAACTGTTGATAGTCATAAACTTATTGCTACGATTGCCCGCCTTGATAACTATTCGTGTATCACAATCGATACACATTCTTGTCTGCTTCTGATACACAATTTACGATTTTGATGCCGCATTTGTTCCTGTGTTCCCCCGGACAAGCCAATAGCGACATCAATACAGGTTGACGTTCAGCGTGTCTGGTCTCAATGATGGATGCCATACTATTCTAATCTAACAATTTAGAATTTCCACAGATGGCTCCTGCGACAATTGTTGCAGGGAATTCAACATCCGAGGTAGTGCTCCATTCATCGTCTTACCACTTTGCACCTACAGGAAGGCCACAAAGGCAAGCCAGCCTAATCACTTAAAAAACTACCGATATGATAAAGTTGAAATGTGTCGCGATGCTTTTTTGCCTCGCAGTTGCCATAGTTGGCTGTGACGACGATGATGATTCAGTCAGTTCAGCGGGTACCGAAACGTATAGTTCGGAAATGGTTGTAAAATGGCTGAATATACAGGCGCGCATGCTACGCGTTCCCCTTCCGGCCGGTGTGGGTACGCAGGCTGCCGACCGGGCACAAGCTTACAGCGGAATCGCGCTGTATGAAGCCGTCGTGCAAGGGATGCCAACGCATCACACACTGGCGGGGCAGCTTACCGACTTTCCAGCGATGCCTGAAATTGAGTCTGGCGTGTTGTATCATTGGGCGGTATCGGGAAACGCGGCACTTGCCGAAATAAACCGACTTCTGTTTCCTACGGCCAGCGTAACTAACAAAGCCAGTGTAGACAGTTTGGAGACCGCCCTTCAATCGGCCTTTGCAACTGATATCGATGCGGAAACGATGCAACGATCAATAGACTATGGTAAGTTGGTGGCGTCCAAAGTTTATGATTGGGCAGCCAGTGACGGGTCGGGCAATACCAATCCGCCATACGTTCCGTCCGGAGCTGCTGGCACCTGGGTTAGTACACCTCCGAATTTTCCTCCAGCGGTGAATCCTTATGCCAGTCAACGGAGGTTGTTGGTTCCGGGCGTTGCTACAGGTACGACGTTGTCTCCACCACCTGCCTATTCGGCCATGGCGGGCTCCGAATTCTACAACATGGTCAAAGATGTCTACGACAAATCACTGGTACTGACGCCTGATCAAACGGCGATGGCCCTTTATCATAGAGATGCTCCCGGATATCCGGGTGGTGGGCATTTTGTTCCGATCCTGGCGCAAGTCCTCTCTAAAGCATTACCCGCACTCGACGTTGCTGCAATTGCTTATGCAAAAGTGGGAATTGCACAGGGAGATGCGACAGTAGTCTGCTTCACGTACAAGTATTCGTTCAACCAGGTAAGGCCCATCACGTACATCCGGAATGAAATGGGACACGCCACCTGGAACGCCTTGTTCAATACGCCGGGTCATCCTGAGTTTCCCGCCGCGCATGCTACCATCAGCTCGGCCGTTGCGGAAGCCCTGACCGATGTGTTTGGAGACAACTTCGCCTTTACTTTGAATACTTATGCCTATCTCGGTTTACCGAATAGATCGTACACTTCGTTTCGCACGATGTCAAAAGAAATGGCCGACAGCCGCGTCTTCGGAGGCATTCATTATCAGGCTTCGTGCGACAAAGGGAGAGAATTGGGTAAGAAAGTTGCCGAAAATGTTTTATCCACAGTAGACTTCTAGGAATGTTGGATTTGGCATTCCGCGAAGTCAACTCTCCTGATTTGCATGTGAGCCTGAATGGTGCTGGGCACATCCTTTGTGTACAGCACCTATCTTTTAGTTATTCCTTTCCATCCTGCCCTTTCATCCAAACCACGCGCAGTTGAGACTGGTGGGGCTTTGAAATAATGTCGCCATACAATTCGGGACGCCTGGCCTCTCTATATCTAAAGCCGCCAGCCTGCGCAAGTTTTTCAGGTACCAACGTGGTGGTAACTATTGAGTCGTCAAATGTTCTGCACTCTGCGAGAATATCCCCGAAGGGATCCAGGATCATAGAGCAGCCGTTCTTGAGCTGGTCATCATCCATACCAATAGGATTTGAAAATACGGCATAGATACCATTGTCGTAGGCTCGGGAGGGTAGCCATTTCATGAGCCAGGCGCGTCCCTTCATGCTGTCAAATTCCAGTCGAAGAGAGGTGGGATCGCTGTCCCGGTTGTGCCATAACTGAGGATCCACAAAGCCCGCGCCTGGACGCGTTGAGGGCGTACACATGGTAACGTGCGGCATAAAGATAATATTGGCGCCCAGCAGGGTCGTTGCGCGAACGTTCTCAATGATGTTGTTGTCGTAGCAGATCAGTATTCCGGCTTTCCATCCCAACAATTCAAACACGCAATAAGTATTGCCTGGGGTCAGATGCGGATTAATGAACGGATGCAACTTCCTGAATCGCGCGATAACACCACTTTTATCCACACATACGTAAGCCTTATACAGGTGATCATCCGCGTCCTTTTCAAACAACCCCGCTAATACGACGATGTTATGACGGGCGGCGATATTGATCAGTTCACGCACGCTCGGGCCGTCGGGGATTGGCTCGGCTACTTCCAGCATCTGTTGGCGGGACAAATGCCTTGCAAAAGTGTAGCCGGTAACGGAACATTCGTGAAAGGCGACTACCTGCGAATGCGCTTGGGCGGCCTCCGATGCCAGGCGGTCAATAACACTGAGGTTGTAGGCCTTGTCGCCGCTTTTGTTTTCAAATTGTGCGGTTGATATTCGAATGTTTTCCATTAATGCCATTGGTTTCCTGTTCACGGGAACGCCTGTCCGAGGGTATTGTATTTCAATGACTACTGCCCGTTGAAAAGCACAAACGCCTGCTGCGCGAAGTACATGTCGCCAAGAGCCATCCCCAATTCTGACACATTTCTACCTTCCTGCAACTCTGCCGCGATGTCCAGCAACGTAGTGCGTATTGCCATGTCCTGTGATTCGGTGAAGTTACCGGGGAGCGATTTGACAGCATTATAAAGTTCGTCTTTGCGCGCTATGCCGGTAAAACGGCGCAGATATACAGAGAACCTGAGATTCTCCGGAGTGTTTCGAAGCATTTCCACACCTTGAGCAATAGCTGCTTTGTCTCCCACATAGCTGGCGGCCATATTGTATTTATCTGAGTAGAAGAACCAGAGGCTTAGTGTTGGCTCGTCTATGCCGGCCGCCAGCGACGAGGCAGAGTCGAGCATTATTTTGGCAACATCCGGACGACCCGCCATCCTGGCTTTCTCCACGCTGTGGAGGTACACGAGCACTTTCGACTCTGGATTCGAAAAGCCGTTGGTTAACTTGGCTACCTGTGAGACTTCGCCAACCGCTGCCAGATCTCCGGAAAGCGCCATCAGTTCGTTAAGAAATGCGGTATTTTCCTGAAGAGCATACCGTGCTCGCGACGCTTCCAGCAACGGAATGTCTATTTGCCGCGCTACTGCGTTGCCTTTCGTCGTGTCACCGGCCTTCAGATAACCACGCGCCAGTTCTATCTTGACGAGATTCATGTCAATGCCTCTTCCTGCAGGATGTGTGGTAACGAGGTCGAGGGCCGCTTGCAGGGCTTCGTTTGATAGAATAACACTTCTAAACCTTTCACGCATCGTGATAACCCAGAAAGGAACCAGGCTGAGGTCTGACGTCGTTTTATAAACGTCTTGCAGGAGATTCTTTTTCGCGAGATAAAGGAAAAATGCGTCTCCGTGTTTGGGAGCCGCCTGCCACGATCCGTGAATGTCCGGAAAGGCGAACAACTGCCTCCTTGTCCACGTTCTTGTGCGTGTTCCAAACAGGTAGTAAAAACGATAGGTGACGGGTAATTGCTGGTCGGTCTCAGATAGCGTATTGAAATGAGACAGCGATTTGTCGAACAAGGCATCAATGTTGTCTTTGTTCTCGAGGCCCCTTTCGCGATGATAGCGTTCCGAGTACATACCCGTCCGCTTAAAGTGCATAGCAAGGAGAAACTCGCGTTCCTTCTGGTCTGCGAGTTGATTGACTGCAGCTTCATAGTCGGCAAGCACAAGTTTATACTGTTCCCGATCGCTCAGGCAGAGATTAAGGGTAAATGTTCCCAGCTCTGTCGTTTCGTTTCGATAGTTTAGATTAACGCGCTCCAGTTCCGACATATATCCGGAACGGTTGATCACATCAACTAAAATCTGATGCGCCGGAATCTCTGGAAAATGCTTGGTGTGCCAGGCAATGGCATGCGCAACGAGATCGTGGTGTCCGTATTGATATAAGTAGCCCAACACGTTTGACCGCGTGTTGAACAGGCGGTCTGTAAAGTAATCCTCTGAACCCAACTGTTGCTCAAA
>DATHKA010000229.1:0-24013 GCA_035489615.1 Chryseolinea sp. | reverse complement strand
ACATTCAATCTCTTTTCCGTTGAGCCCGACGGAAAGAAACTGGCAATCAACTCAATCGCTCCGCTGTATTGCACGACCGCCGTGACGCTCGGTGTCGAAAATTCGTCGGCCGGTTCTTACCAATTGACCTTCTCGGAACTTGAAAGTTTCTCTGAAACCATTGCTATGACTTTAGCAGATGCGTTTACGAAAAGCACTTTTGACATCAGAAGCGGCGCTGGCTATCCTTTCTTTGTATCCACCGATCCCGCAAGCTATAGCCCCAACCGATTTACGGTAACTTTTGATCTCTCACCAGTTGATCCCAACTTAATGGTTAGCGCTCCAGCCGTGTGTGAAGGCGCCGATGCGGTGATCCACATCCAAAATGCGCAGGATGGGATAGCATACGAAGCCTCCAGTCAAGGTCGCATCCTCTCGCCGGTAGTCGTGGGCATCGGAGAAAACATAGCTATTCCACTCTATCGGGATAGCCTGCAGACGGGCCTGAACAGCATCAAAGTGATTATGGGAAGGCAGGGGTGCAACGACCATGTTGAAACAACTGTTGAACTCACTATTGCGCCCGAAGCCGAAGTAACATTAACTATCCCTGGAAAAGGATGTCCCGGCGGAAACATCACCCTGAACGCGACTGGCGCGCCAACAGATGGATCTTACAATTGGTACGAAACGGAATCGGCAATATCGCCCGATGAACAACACGCTTCGTCCTTTACAACACCCCCGCTGACGAAAACCCAAACCTATTACGTCGCTGCCGTTAATTCACTCGGATGTGAAGGTCAGCGAAAGCCGGTCCTGGCAGAAGTTGCGGCCATTGAAGCGATCGAAGTCAGCAACCAGCAAGACTCACTATGGTCTAACCACACATCAGGCAACCAGTGGTACTTGAACAATGACGCAATACCCGGCGCGACAAAACAGTGGTTCACTCCTGAATATTCGGGGCACTATGGCGTCGAGGTATCGTTCGATGGCTGCATCGAACGGGCCGACTACGAATTTGTTATTACCGGAGCGGAAGCTGCGCTACAGCACAACATCCATGTTTTCCCTAACCCCGTCGTAAAAGACGTCACGGTAACTATTCCTGATTCCTTTCTAAGAGTCCGCAATTGTAAGCTCATCAATGGTGCCGGCCAAACGGTAAGAATTGTCGAGCTAAAACAGGGGCAAGAAAACCAAGTTCAATTCGACATGACAAACCTCCCCAGTGGGGTATACATTCTTCGTCTGACAGGGCCTTCAGGCGTGGTGGACGTCAAACTTATACGCCTCTGATACCCTAAAAAACAACTATATGATAAATGGAAAAACATGCATGGGCATATCGCTATTCTTAGTGTCGGGTATCGAGCTATTAAAGATTAAGGACAACTATCACCCGGAGCGGATGACCACACCGTTGATACTCCTTATGATTTGCTTTGCTGTTTCGGTGATTGTTTCTACCTTCCTTATCCTGCAAGGCCTAAGAGGCAATATTAAACGATAGGACTGTTTGATAAATTAAATCCACCCGTTATTCTTCGAAATATGCCGTTATGCAAGGTAAACTGAAAATATTGATGCTGGAGGATGTGGAGGAAGATGCGCTATTGGCCGACCGGGCCATGCAGAGGGAAAAAATGATATTCACACGCATTCGGGTGGACACCCGAAGTGAATTTACCGCCGCGTTAAACGACTTCCACCCTGATGTGATTTTATCAGACCATGCGCTTCCACAGTTTAATTCAATCGATGCGCTTGAGATATGCAAACGCCGGAAACCTCAGATTCCTTTCATTCTTGTCACTGGCGCCGTATCAGAAGAGTTCGCCGTCAATTGCCTGAAGCGTGGCGCAAACGACTACATTTTAAAAACAAATCTCTCCCGCCTGCCGATGGCAATTAAGTATGCTATACGTCAGCACAAATATGAGAGTGAAAGGATCCGCAATGAAGAAATGCTACGGCAACAAAATGATGAACTCAGTAAAATTAACAAGGAGTTAGATTCCTTCGTCTACAGCGTCTCGCACAACCTGCGATCGCCATTGAGTAGTGTTCTTGGCTTGGTAAACATAGCAAGGCTTGACCGCGAAAAAGGGCCCGAAACGACAGATCAGTATTTCCGTATGATCGAGACGAGTGTTCTCAAACTTGACAAGACTCTGCACGAAATACTTGACTACTCCCAAAACGCCCGAACAGAAGTAGAAAGGCGTGAAGTAGACCTTGACGACCTTGTTACCCAATGTTTTGAGCAACAGAAATATATCCCTGGATTTTCAGAAGTTGACAAATCGGTTGAGATCCTTCAAGACGTACCCTTTTACTCGGACGCACACCGTTTGAGTATTATTCTCAATAATTTAATCGCCAACGCCATTCGTTACCGCGATCTCTCAAAAAGCAGTCAATTTTTAAAGATCGTGTTAAAGGTCGAGTCAGAGTCAGCAACGTTCAACCTGCTGGATAACGGTATAGGCATTGACGAGGAGCATTTACCGCAAATCTTTAACATGTTTTTTCGCGCGACCGAAAGAAGCGATGGTGCCGGACTGGGCCTCTATATTGTTAAAGAAATGATTAGCCGGCTCAAGGGAACGATAGCCATATCGTCAACTCCCTTTCTGGAGACGCTTGTCACGTTTACTATCCCAAACACCCAATGCAGGGGCAAAGTTGCCGGGTAACGTGACATAGGCCGGCACCGCCGGTGATCAGCATCGCAAATTTATCCCTTACGTTTCCTGATCGTGGACGGTTATATGATGGAAAAAACGTAGCTTTATTACGCTTCCAATCACGCAAATATACCGTCTCGCCGGCCGTTAAAAGCGGCAAACGTCATGAGCATTGATAAGATAAGAATTGCCGTTGCAGATGATCATGGGATGATGAGACAGGGGCTTATTTCCTTACTCAGAACAGACGAATCCCTGGAAGTGATCGGGGATGTTGATAGTGGCGAAGGCGCTATCAACATGGCTCGCGAGTTATCGCCTGATGTTATTATCATGGACATTCTTATGAAGGGAATTACGGGCATTGAAGCCACTCGCTGGATCAAGGAACATGACCCAAGGATTAAAATCATCTTGATTTCGAGCGAGGTTAACAAAGACTTTATAACAGCCGGAATCAAGTTCGGCATTGACGGCTACTTACCGAAAGATTCCGACAAGGACACCTTGTTAATGGCCATTCGTTCAGCCATGAAGGGCGAAAAGTACTTCAGCAAGGAAATAACGGCCCTCATATTCGAGGACTTTTATCTTAAGGAGAAAGGCGGCAAGGGTGTGCCTACCAAGAAAACAAACGAACTAAGCAGACGCGAGGAACAGGTACTCGTTTTGATCGCCTATGGAAAGAACTTGCGGGAGATCGCGGATGAGCTATTTATCAGCGTAAAAACTGTTGAAAGTCATAAAATGCACATCCAGGATAAACTTGCCCTGACCAATACAGCGCAGCTTGTCAAATTCGCGATTGAGCAAGGAATGATCGAATTGAAAAAACCTAAAGGTAAATCCGTTTAAGACTGGTCAGCTATCCCGATGGGCCGAGTCCCCCGCTGCCTCATCGCCCAGTAGTCTGTAAATGGATTTCAATAGCACTTCTGTAGGACATGGCTTCTTCAGAAAAAGATCAGCACCCAACGCCAGACTTTTACGTTCATTTTCTGGTGTAGCACTGGCCGAAAATACAATAATAGGTATATCGCGCAGCTCATCCGACTTCTTTATTCTCTCTATGAGCGCAAAGCCATCCATTTTTGGCATTCTCAAGTCGGTCATGATGATATCGGGTGTGTATAGGTAGAACTTATACATTGCTTCGCTTCCATTTTCTGCGGTTATTACTTCAAACCCCTCCATCTTCAACAAATCACGTAAATTGACAAGGGCGTCAATGGTATCTTCCACAAGCAGGATCTTTCTACTCATACAGCGAGTGGGAGCCTTACGGTAAATGTTGTGCCCTTTGAAACTTTACTCTGAACCTTAATTTCTCCCTTTAACAGGTCGACCGCTTTCTTGACAATCGATAAACCAAGCCCAGTTCCTTCAATGGACCCCACGTTACTTCCCCGTTGAAATGCGGTGAAAATATTTTCCATATCCCCCTGGGCTATCCCAATACCCTTATCTTCCACATCGACGATCAACCATTCAGGAGTATTATAAACCGATAAATGAACGGTCTTAATCATATCGGAAAACTTGATGGCGTTCGTAAGCAGATTGATCACAATATTTCGAAGAAGCTTCTCGTCAGACCTAAACGTCTTAATAGTACAGTTAATGCGCACCCTGATCTTGTGCGTACCTTTACTTTGCTCCACCTCTTTGGCCGTATTGGCAAAGAACGCCTCGATCGCAACAGAAGAATAGGTCGTAAGAATTTTTCCCGCTTCACCCTTTCCGACAGTCAACACGTCATCGAGCAGATAGGTCATATTGCGGACCTGTGTCTCAATAGTTTCAAGCTTCGCCTGAAACTCCGTTGACGACAATTTATTGTAGTACTTCTTGATCACTCCGGTAGCCAATGAAATGGTCGACAAAGGCGTCCTGAACTCGTGTGAAGCAATCGAGACGAATTTCCCTTTCAATTCCACCAGTTCCTTTTCTTTGAGGAGCGCTTCATTTAATTCGTAAGTGCGTTCCTTTACCAGGTTCTCAAGGCCTTGCCGGTACCGAAACAATTCAGTAATGTCCTGACCAACGCAAATCGCGCCATAAATGTCCCTGTTGCTATTCATCCGCGGCGAAATACTAATTAAAAGAATAAGATCCGTTCCAGCCTTTTCCGTTAACGGAAGTTCAAAGTTCTGTGTAGCAATGCCCGTGAAAGCTTTGGTCAGCACGCCATCCAGTTTTTCCTGGGTTGTTTGATCAAACAATTGATGCCATTTCCGTTCGAGCACTTCATTCCTATCATAACCTGAAAGTTCCGCAGCAATGCGGTTCCATTCGTTCACGTAACCGTTTCGGTCAATCCCGAATATCGGTACGTTAGCGTTCTCGATCAGGCTGCTTAGATCGCGGGCGATGTTCGTAATCTGATTTTCGAATTCCTTTTGCCTGCTGATGTCAGTTTGAATCGCAATAAAATGTTTCAGTACTCCCTCATTATTAAACACCGGACTGATATCAAGCCGCACCCAATACTTTCGCCCGTTCTTCGCGTAGTTAATGATTTCCTCCGTGAATGATTCTTCATCTTCTAGTTTCGCAGCGATTCTTCTGACAGTAGTTTCGTCCGTGTTCTCACCTTGCAAGAAATGTCCGGGCTTTAGTCCCACGATCTCCTGCAGGGTATAGCCCGTTAATTTAATAAAGCCTTCGTTAACCCATTCGATTTTGTCATGCGCATCAGTAATCACAACTGCGTTATTGGTTTTGCTGGCAACTAACGACAGTTTTTCGATCTCCTGGATAAACTCTTTCTGCTTTGTAATGTCCTGCATTACACCGATCATCCTGACCGGCTTCTTTTGCTCAAAAATAATGTACCCGCGGTCATATACATGTTTGTACGTACCATCAGAACACCGGAACTGATATTCCATTGTCACGTTCGATACGCCAGCCGCAATGGCCTTGTTCATCTCGTTGATAACCCGATCATAGTCATCACCGAGAAGTCTCTCCTGCCACCACCTCCGGTTGGTCGTTATTTCACGATCCGAGTAGCCAAAAATGGTTTGTATTCCGTGATTCCAAACAATAACGTCGTTCTCCATTTGCCAGTCCCAGATGGCATCGTTGGTAGCTTTTGAGAGAATCTGGTAGCGATCGTGATACTCCCGTAAAATTTCCTCGAATGACTTCCTGGTTGTGATGTCCTGAACGAGCGACATGATCGTGATCACTCTCCCGTCTTTGTCCTTCTTCACCGAATTGAACCAGTCGCACCAAATGACACGTCCGTCTTTCGTATAGTTTCGATACTGAACGTTGTTTCGTTCGATCTCTCCACACAAAAGCTGTTGCGCCATCTTGACTATCCTCGGCAAATCCTCTTCATAGACAGTACTAAATCCCGTCATCTGAAGGCTCATAAACTCCTGCTCGCTCCAGCCAAAGATCTCTTCTGACCGCTTTGACCACGATTTGACCAAAAAATGATTGTCCCATTCAACATTGCCAAGAGGGGTGTTCTCAAGGTGAAATAGCAGACGCTCATGAACACCCTTCAACTCAAATTCAGCAATCTCCTTTGCTTCCTGGAGCTTTTGAAGAGATGCTTGTGTGCGCCGCTTTTCAACGACCTGCCTAATAGCGGTCGGCAACCGACCCAGATTGCTCTTCAATAAATAATCATCCGCGCCCTGCTTGATAATGGAGACCGCAAACTCCTCCGACACGGCACCCGTAACCAGAATGAACGGGATGTTGGGAAACTTATCCCTGGCAATCTCGAGCGCTTTTGAAGATGTAAACTGTGGGAGCTGATGGTCGCTCAAAACAAGGTCGGGGCAATAGGCATCAAGCGCATCAATGAAATCTTCGCGATTTGATACAACCCTCGCCTCAAAATTGATATTAGCCCGAGTCAATATCCGCCGAATCAGTATCGCGTCATCCTGATTATCCTCCAGCATCAATAGTTTTAAATTGACCTGTTCCATTTTGCCAAGACAATATTGCTTCCCAATACGCAAAAAATATTTCTTCCAAACCAGCCAATACAGGGAAATCTACTGACGAGAACCTTGCATATTCGGGTTTACATTCAAAAGCATCCAGTAGAGTCCCAGTTCGGCGACTGCTTTTGAGAAAGAATCGAAGTTGACAGGCTTTACAATGTAACTGTTAACGCCCAGGCTATAACTGCTAACAATATCCCGCTCCTCCTGCGAAGAGGTGAGTACAATTACGGGAATTGACTTTATGCGGTCATCCGATTTAATCCTTTTCAGAATTTCCAGGCCATCAACCTTAGGAAGTTTCAGGTCGAGCAAAATAAGCTTCGGGTGATCCTCAATCTGGCGGTCTGCATACCCCTTCTCCGCAAATATAAAATTGATAGCTTCAGCCCCATCATCGATGTGAAGCAACTTGTTAGCCAAATGATGTTTGCGAAGACTGCGAATAATGAGTTGCGCTTCATGCGGGTTGTCTTCTATAAGAAGAATTTCAACGGATTGATCCATAGTGTTTCAATAGCAGCTGGTTTTCAATAAAGATCAATCTATTGAAGGTCGCAATTTTGTTTCCAACGGTCGACACGACTGGTCCAAGTCGCGTTAAGATTCAATGTACCCTTAATTTCTAACTTAATCAACAGTAAAAAAGAACGTCGCGCCCTCGTTTACTTTGGCCTCCGCCCATACCTTCCCGCCGTGGCGAACGATGATGCGTTGAACGATCGCCAACCCAACTCCCGTCCCAGAAAAGCTATCGTGGCTATGCAGGCGTTGAAAAACACCGAAAAGCTTGTGGTAATACTCCATGTCAAAACCGGCCCCATTATCTTTCACGTAGTACACCACCTTATTGTCCTGATCCATCGTCCCTATCTCAATTTGCGGGATACTGGTTGTGCTTGAGTATTTGATGGCATTTGACACGAGGTTGATCAATACGTGCTTAATCAGGTTGCGGTCACAACAGGCATGCGCCATGGGCATTATCGTTAAATGCTCCGGAATTTGAGAACCACCTAAACGCAGGTCCAATATTACTTCGTTGACCAGGTCGGTGATGGACACAGGATTTTTCTTAATCTCAATCCGTCCGATGCGCGAGAAATTCAATAGGTCATCGATTAATTGGCCCATCTTCTTAGCATTCGTCATGATGATTCCGAGACTTTTCTGACCTTCATCGTCCAGGGCGGAAACATAGTCCTCGATCAATATCTGTGCAAAGCCATCGATAATACGCAACGGCGAACGGAGGTCGTGCGAGACAGAATAGGTAAACGCTTCCATTTCCTTATTGGCAGCCTGCAGTTCATCTGTACGAAGCCGGACGCGGCGCTCCAACACGTCGTTCAAATTCAACATCTCATGCTCAATCTCCTTCCGTTGTGTTATGTCCTGAACGATTCCCAACAAGCCAGTTGTTTTTCCTTGTTCGTTGAGAGTGGGTTCACCTTGTTCATGAACCCATTTTTCCGTTCCATCCCTCAGGACAACACGGTGATCGATGGAATACGTCTGAGAATTATCAATCGCATATTGTACCGCTTCGTTAACTTTGGCGACATCATCAGGGTGGATAAATCGAAAGAATGTTTCGAGCCTGTTGTCAAATTCATAAGGCAGAAGCCCAAAAATCCGGCACGTCTCTGCCGACCATTGCAACTCACCGGCATCGCCCAATGCTGAAATCCAGTGGCCGATCTTTCCGACCTGCTGTGCCGTTTCCAAAAAATAGTTGCTCGTTCGTAACGCGAGTTCAACCTGTTTTTGCTTTGTGACGTCCCGACTAATACCGACCAACCCAATAATATTATTCATTGAATCTCGGAGGGGGACCTTGTTCGTTAGTAAGAATCTCAGCTCTCCTTTTCGATTTTTTATCGTTTCCTCGTAATCCACGAGGGGCAGTCCAGAGCGAATTACCTGCCTGTCGCCCTCCAGGAAAGGGGCTCCAATTTCGGCACCAAATACATCGACCGCCGTCTTTCCCATCACTTCCTTCTCCGAACTGGCATTCATCAGCGCCAGATCGGCATTGTTATTGACGATGAATCTGCCCTCGGTATCTTTGACGTATATATAATCTGGCAGGATGTCTATTAATGTGCGCAGAAGGGTCCGCTCGCGAATCAATTCCTCTTCCGCTTCCTTCCTGTCCGTAACATCGCGGTAATTCGCCACGATCGCGTTCACCGCCGGTTCTTCCAGTAAATTAGTGACAACTCCCTCCAGCCATACGGTATGGCCATTTTTATGTAAGAATGGAAACTGGAACGGAAAAGGTTGACCTGGGTTCTTATCCAGGGTAGTGTACAGTTCGTCAAACTCATTCCTGTAACCGGGGTGCAAGGTCGTTGATACCGGACGGTCTCTTCGCTCCTCCAGCGTGTACCCCAGTATGCGGGTCACTGAAGGACTTTGATAAATGACGTTTGACTCCCGATCGTTCAAAACTATAGCGTCTGTCATGTGCTCAATCAGTGCTCTAAAACGTTTCTCGCTACTTAACAATTGCTCTTCAGCATTCTTGCGTTCGGTAACATCGGCACGAATAGCCATATATTGATAGGGCTTATTGTCATCATTCATGAAAGGAACGATCGTTGTATCAACCCAGTAGTAAGTTCCATCCTTGGCCTTGTTCCTTATTTCGTTCCGCCATACTTTTCCGCGGGCGATGGTGGTCCAGATGCTCCTTATAAAGTCCTTGGAATGAAAAGAGGAATTGACAATCCGGTGATCCTGGCCGATCAGTTCCTCCCTGCTGTATCGGGAAATCTTACAAAAGTTATCATTCACATGGGTGATAAGCCCCTTTTGATCCGTAATAGCAACGATATTCGCCACGTTCAGGGCGAACTTATAAGCCGTAACCTCCCTTAACGTATCAGCGAGCTGACGCTCTGCCCTCTTTCGCGCGGTTGTATCCCGAACGATAGCCAGGATGCGTCCATCCGGCAACATCTTGGCATTACTTTCCACATCGATCCGTGTTCCATCTTTTCTTTTAAGGGAAACTTCGGTAATCTCAGCCTTGCCCGTTCTTAACAAGGTCAATCGTTCCGGAAGTTGCTTTATCGTGTCCTCAAGAAAGATCACGTCTTTGGAACTCATGGACAAAAGCTCTTGTCTTGTATAGCCCACAAGTTTGCAGGCACTGGTATTTACATCATTGTAATCACCGCGTTCATTTGCAATAAAAATGGCATCCGACGCGTGTTCAATGAGCGAGCGATATTGCAGTTCACTGGCCCTCAACTTGTCGACCGCTTTCCTTTGTTCGGTTATGTCTCTCGCAAATTTAGAAGCCCCGATAACTGTTTTATTCGAATCAATGATAGGCGACATAGTCACTGACACGTTTATGCGGCTACCGTCCATTCTCAACCTTTCTGTGTCATAATGTTCGATGCATTCACTTGCTGCAATTCGTGCGGGAATGCCTGGCTCCTCTGCTAAGCGGTCTGGAGGAATGATCAAGGAAATTGACTGGCCAACCGCATGCTCTGCCGTGTAGCCAAATATCCTCTCCGCTCCGCGATTCCAGCTTGTTATCACACCATCGAGGGAAATGCTGATGATGGCATCATCGGACGAATTTACGATCGACGCCAGGATCGATTCCTGAGCAGCAGCCTTCCTAAGTTCGATTTCAGCCCTCTTTCTATCTGTAATATCTGTATAGAATATGGTCAAACCATCAGTTGAAGGATATACCTTGACCAGAAACCAGGTATTCATCGGGGCATAGAAATCTTCAATTTCTACCACTTGCCCTGACCCCATTGCCTCGTGGTACTTATCCCAGAAAACCGTGCCCTCCATTTGCGGATGCACTTCCCAGATCGATCGGCCCAGGGTCTGCTCCCTTCCGGATGGATGCGTCGACAGCGCGGCATCGTTTATGAAAGTGTATAGCCAGTTACTGTCAACCGACACCACGCTGTCATTAATCCGGTTCAGGGTCGCTTCCTTTTCCTTGAGCACCTGGATAATTTCCAATTCGGCTCTGCGGCGCTCGGTCGCATCCCGCATATTCATCACGATCCCCTGCACGGCCGAATCCTTCAGGAGATTTGTAAAGATGGTCTCCATCCATATGTAGTGACCCTTCCTATGCTTAACCCTAAAAGAAAGCGAATAGGGTATGCCGTTATTAGCTTTTACCTCTTCAAGACTTTTCTGCAGGGATAGGTCGTCCTCCGGATGAACATCGTCCCTGACACTCCTTCCCTTTTGCTCCTCAACGGTATAGCCCAAAAGCCTTTGTGCCGCAGGCGTCCGATAGAAGGGAACAAAGTTCTCGTCCAACACCGCAATAATTGCGTCATAGTTCTCGACCAACGCGCGAAAGCGCTGCTCATTCGTCTTAAGCATTTGCTTTGCGCTCCTTCGCTGCGTTAGCGTGGTGTAGACAAGCAACACACCTGAAAGGCCGACAAAAATACTCATCCAGAAGCGTACGCCGCTTACGGCGTCAGCCACCGCATATTGATGATGTTGCAGTATCTCTTCACTTCTCGCCAGCCCCGCATTAACAAGGGAGTAGATCCCTTGGAGAGCTGCTATGTGAGCGACCGAACGACCTTGAACGATGGAATCAGGCACATTACTTTCCAGTAACCACGATAGCTCCGCCGAAATCTCCGCGTATAGTTTGTTGGCAATGTCGACACTTACAGAATCCCTCACGGTTGCCCTAAGGGTGTCAAGGTCTCTGAACAGTTGCATACTATCTGTATAAAATAGGCCTTTAACGTTGTACTGTGAGGTAGCCTCAGCAAGTTCCGGCGTGAGCACGGCTGCATGAAGTACATGCCTGGAGACGGCCTGAAAACCAACATAAACAACCTTTTCCATTGCAGACAGCTCCGCATACCGGTTCAATTCCCGATATGCCTCTGTGAAAGAGGCAAGTGCAAAGGAGAGCAAAGCGATAGAGACGAGAAGAAACAGATTCTTTCTAATCATAAGCATACATTAACGGATCCAGACATATGGGTGAAAATCACTGACTATAAAGGCAAATTACTATCACAAGACCCGGTTCCGGCGGCCAGTCAAAACAAAATTCAGCACAATCTACCGCAGCAGGATCGCTTGCTACTGCAAGCCGCCAGAAACACTCGCAAAATAACAAGTTGACACTCAGGGAATGCCTGATTTTTGCAATTACGATTCTACCTGATTTCCAGCAGACATTAAAAGTCGAATTTTGATCGTGCTACTTCTTCAAATCAACGACGTCATGAAAACAATAACGCGCTCTGATGAATGACTATCTGTGCTGGAAGCCTTGGTTTCTGATATTGCTATCCACCGGCATCTCTATAATATCAATTGCACAATGCCAAAATTTGAAATTTGAGCACATCGGCGTACGCGACGGGCTGTCGCATAGCAATACCATCTGCATGCTCCAGGACAGCCGGGGATTTATGTGGTTTGGGACCCGCGACGGACTCAACAAGTATGATGGCTACTCCTTCGTCGTGTATAAAAACGATGCAATTGACGAACATAGTTTAAGCAGCAACATGATACTGGACATCAAAGAAGACGCCCAAGGTGCCTTGTGGGTTGCAACCTGGGGCGGCGGCTTAAGTCAGTTCAATCGGGAAACTGAAACATTTACACATTACAAGCACGACCCCAACAACTCCAACAGCATTTCAAGTGATCTCGTAAACAGCATTATTATCGATCATAGCGGCATTCTCTGGCTTGGGACAGACGGTGGCGGACTGGACAGCTATGACGCCGGGAAAAAAGTATTTACCCATTATAAGTTTGATACCACTGATCCAACGAGCCTCAGTCAGGACCTCGTAAAAGACGTTTTCGAAGACAGCCAAAGCAATCTATGGATTGCCACCAACAGCAACGGCTTAAACCGTTTCGACAGGACCACGAAGACGTTTACCCGATTCTTGCACGATCCTAAAGATGAACATACCATTGGTTCCAATGCCATCATGCATATCTTCGAAGGCCGTGACAAACGGCTTTGGATCGGTACGCGAGGAGGAGGACTTAACCTGTATGACGCTGCATCCGGAACATTCAAAAGGTTCAAAGCAAACGCGACTACGAACAGCGTGGCCAATGACGTAATCATTGCCCTTGAGGAAGACGATTTTGGAAACTTGTGGATTGGAACCGAAAACGCCGGTCTCAGTATCCTGGACAAAGCGACATTAACTTTCCACAACTATCAGCAGGATGACGCTGATGACGCGAGCTTGAGCAACAATTCAGTTTGGGGAATCTACAAGGATACCAGGGGTGACATGTGGGTAAGCACTTTCTCCGGCGACATAAACTTCTGGAGCAGCGAACGAAATAAGTTCGCTCATTACAGGCATAAGTCAACTAAGAACAGTCTGAGTAACAACAAGATCCTATGCATCTACGAAGATTCATCTGATAATCTCTGGATCGGAACAGACGGAGGCGGTGTAAATCTGTACGATCCAAAGGCGGCCGGTTTTACACATTTTACGCATGAAGAAAACAACCTGAACAGCCTATGCGGAAATCACGTCCTCAGTATTATGGAAGATACAGCGGGCAATCTATGGATGGGAACCTGGGACGACGGAATCACCGTTATTAATCGACGAACAAATACATTCAGGCACTATAAACATGACCCGTTAGATCCGAATAGCCTTACCAGCAATAATGTCTGGGTCATTTTTCAGGACAGCAAGGAAAATATCTGGATTGGAACATATTTTGGAGGCCTTAACCTGTATGATCCGGAAAAAGATTCTTTTACACATTTCGCTTACACCGACCAAGACGAAGTCGCTTCAAGCAATAATAAGATCAATTCAATTTATGAAGACGCCCGGGGTGGGCTATGGATCGGCACAGACGGCGGCGGACTGAGCCTTATCGATCCGCAACGCAAATCATTCCGGCAATTCACGTATACAAAAGGAATAAATAGCATCAGCAACAACAGTATAGGCAACATCCTTCAGGACCGCGCTGGAAATATGTGGATAGGTACGGCATCAGGCCTCAATCATTTTGACGTCCGGAGTGAAATATTTACCGTTTATCGGGTCGGCGATGGCTTACCCAACGATGCCATATTTGGTATTTTAGAGGACGACCACCAAAACTTGTGGATCAGTACAAACAAGGGCATATCAAAATTTGACCCTGCGAATAAAACATTTAGAAACTACGAGGTGACGGATGGGCTCCAGTCCAATGAATTCAAGCTAAATGCCTTCCGCAAAAGTAGAGCTGGCCTAATGTACTTCGGCGGCAACAATGGGTTCAATGAATTTCATCCAGACAGCATTCGTGATAACTTCTACGACCCACCCATTTCATTTACCAATTTTGAACTATTCAACAAACATGTTCCAATTAAGGATGCCTTACACAGGCAGTCACCCCTAACCAAAAGCATCACCGAAATTGAGGCAATCACACTTTCCTATGAACAATCCGTCATCGCCTTTGATTTTGCCTCATTGAACTTTACCCACCCGGACAAAAGACGCTATCAGTACTTCCTGGAAGGTTTCGACAAGCACTGGAATAACATCGATACGAAGCATACGGCCATATACACAAATCTCGATCCGGGGACTTACGTCCTGAGCATCCGCGGCGTAGATAACCTCGGAAAATGGTCACAGCATGCGAAAACAATACAACTTACAATAACACCTCCATTTTGGATGACCTGGTGGTTCAGGCTTTTCTCATTACTGCTGGTAGTCGGCGGAATAGTAACTTTTTTCAGAACGAGAATTCGGGTAATAGAGGACCGTGAACATTCCGGTCGCCTGATGTATGCCGCCACGGTAGAGCGGATGGCGCGCAGGGAATCGGACAAAGCCCGGCTCGAAGCCGAACAGGCCAACCAGGCAAAAAGCATCTTCCTGGCAACTATGAGCCATGAAATACGCACGCCCATGAACGGCGTCATCGGCATGGCTTCCCTTCTTTCAGAAACGGCGTTGAACAATGAGCAGCGCGAGTACACGGAAACCATTAAAACGTGCGGCGAAAATCTGCTTGGCGTAATCAATGATATCCTTGATTTTTCAAAAATTGAGTCTGGCAAACTCGTCCTGGAGGAAATGGACTTCGACCTGCGAATCTGTATTGAAGAAGTGCTGGATATGTTTGGCCCCAAAGCATCAAAAACAGGCATTGAATTGGTCTACGAACTGGAATTCAACGTGCCCGGTCAAATCGTTGGCGATAGAGGACGTGTCAGACAAGTACTCATAAACCTGGTCGGCAATGCAGTCAAATTTACGCACGGGGGAGAAGTATGCGTAAGCGTTTGCCTGATCACGGGAGATAACAAACAGTGCACACTCGGTTTCAAAGTGCGCGATACGGGTATTGGTATCCCCCAGGAAAAATTGGGGCAATTATTCAAGGCGTTTTCGCAGGTTGATTCGTCGACGACGCGCAAATACGGCGGAACAGGCCTGGGACTTGTGATCAGTGAAAAGTTAATTGCGTTAATGGGAGGCTCCATCTCTGTCGACAGCCTGGAAGGTCAAGGCACGACATTTTCATTTTCGATTGTTATGCAACCTAGCACGAAAGCCATACAGACCTATGTGACTACAAATTCGGCCTCGATCGAAGGGAAAAAAGCGCTTATAGTCGATGACAACGCAACAAACAGGAGCATACTCAGAGGGCAACTGGAATCATGGAAGATGGAAACAATCGCAGCGCGATCAGGCAAGGAGGCCCTGGCGCTTCTTACAAACATCACCGATTTCAATCTAGTAATAGTGGACATGCTGATGCCGGAAATGGATGGTATTCAACTCGCCAGGCTGGTAAAGAAACTCTACCCATCAGTGCCCATCATTTTATTAAGCTCCATGGGTGATGAGCGTGGACGAAACTATTCCGACTTATTTTCTTCGGTTCTCACCAAACCCGTCAAGCAAACGCAACTATGCCAGCAGATCATTAACGATATTCGGCATCAAGGTCAACGCAGCAAACAGTCGCCTCAGGTCAAGCAGGTATTGTCGGACGAATTTGGTAAGAAGTATCCCTTGCGCATACTGGTTGCTGAGGATAATTTAGTTAATCAAAGACTCGTAAACCGCGTTCTGTACAAACTTGGATATAGCATTGAAATGGTCGAGAATGGACGAGAAGCACTTGACGCAGTAATGAAGGATCCGTTTGACCTGGTGTTGATGGATGTTCAGATGCCCGAAATGGACGGGCTTGAAGCCACGCGTATGATACGACAGCAAAATATTCGGCAGCCAATCGTGATTGCCATGACGGCAAATGCTATCCAAGGCGACAGGGAAGAATGTCTCGGGGCCGGAATGGATGATTACATATCCAAGCCGGTTGTATTGGAAGTGTTGCTGAGCGTCCTTCAGAAGTGGGCACTGGCGATCCGTGAGAAAGCTTGACGCAAAAGAGCCGCGCTGGGAAACGCCAACCTCACTACCACAAATCATCTCACCACGCGGTTGCAATCTCTGTTTCCTTTGCGTCCTCTTCTACGGAGTTCAGATCTTAGGTCCCTGATTGACCAGCACCCAGTACATTCCGAGGTCGGCTACAGCTTTTGAAAAATTCTCAAATTCAACGGGCTTTACGACGTAGCTATTCACGCCGAATTTATAGCTATCTACAATATCACTATCTTCTTTGGATGAAGTCATCACGACAACCGGAATGAACTTCGTTTCTTCATGTTTCCTGATTTCGCGCAGCACTTCCAGGCCGCCGATCTTGGGCATATTTAAGTCAAGCAAAATCACCTTCGGAACGTCGCTCACCTGGCGGTGCGCGTACTCACCTCTGGCAAACAGAAAGTCTAATGCCTCGGCACCGTCTGAGACGTGCACGAGGTTGTTGCCCAGATTCTTTTTCATTAAGGCCCTGATGGTGAGTTTTGCATCGAACTCGTTGTCTTCCACCAGCAAAATTTCGACGATCTCCATAGCGTTTATCTTCACAATTTAATTCTTGAAGTTACTCATTACAAGGGAGCGCCACATAAAAAGTAGCGCCTTCTCCAACACTCGATTCCGCCCATATCTTCCCGGCATGTTTCGAAACAATTCGCTGCACAAGGGCAAGCCCAACGCCGGTTCCATCAAATTCGTTGGCCCTGTGCAGGCGCTGGAACACACCGAATAGCTTGTCATAGTATTTCATATCGAATCCGGCCCCATTGTCTTTCACATAATACACCACGTTATTCTCGTCGTGATAGCATCCAATTTCAATAATGGATTCGACTTTCTTCATGGAGTATTTCAGGGCATTTGAAATGAGGTTCATCATGACCTGTCTCATCATCGACCGGTCGGCTCTCACACTTTCCAGTTCTTTCACAGTGAAGTTCGCCTGACGCGCGCTTGTCGGCGCATTCATCTCAAAAAGAACGGATGCAACGAGTTCGTTCATGTCGAGCATGGTCTTTCTAATCGATCGTTTTCCCAGCCTGGAGAATTCAAGCAGATCATCGATAAGCTGACCCATTCGCCTGACGTTTCCGACAATGGAATGCATTGCGTCTACTGCCCCTTCACTCACGTTATCGGCGAAATCTTCAATGAGTATCTGCGTAAATCCGTTGATTGCCCTTAATGGCGTTCTCAAATCATGCGAAACGGAATACGAGAACGCCTCCAGTTCCTTCACGATGCTATTCAACTCTGCGGTTCGCTCAGCAACCTTCTTCTCCAGGTCAACGTTGAGTCGGTTGACTTCGTCTTCCGCCATTTTTTGTTCGCTGATGTCGCGCGCAATAACGACAGCAAGGTCTACCTTTCCTTCTTGCGTAAATATGGGACTGATCGAACTTGCATAGTAGCGTTTTTTTCCGTCAACGATGTGGTCGGCCACCCACGAAGCGGGTATTTTCTTCTCAAATACGCGCCTGATGGAACGGGCCACCATGTCGATGCTTTTTTCTGACTGGAATGCGAGTACCGATGTGCCTACTACGTCTTCCGCACGACCATTGGCAACCTTGTTGATCATTACGATCAGGCTGTTCTTGTCGACCAGAAAAATGTGATCGGAAGAGTTCTCGAAAATAGCACGGAAGCGCTCTTCATTGACTTTGATTTTGTTATTCTTTTCCTGGAAGTATGCCCGTGCGATTATGTGCATGGCAAAGTCGATGAATTTGGTTAATCCGGCCAGGAAAGTAATTGCCTCGTCGGCAGATGACCGAAAATCCCTGCGGATGTGTGGGATCAGCAAATCCTTGTAAAGCCTCAGGATCTCGTACCAGTCCGTATAAGAGACATTCATCCGGGCATAGGCAATGCCCTGGTACATCAGGTGGTTGGCATAGTCGTCCCACTTTCCGTCATAAATGGCAGCGCGTTGCAATTCCAGTGAGCGCTTGCTTTCCTCCAGCAGATGCTCGGGACTCTGCTTGCTCAAAACCGAACCCCACAAGGGGTGATCCGCAAGCTGCCTGGTCAGTTCCTCGTTAACGGTCCAATAATACTTTTCGTTGATGGCAAAATATGCTCTGAGAATGGCAATATCCTCCTCATTAAACACCGGCAAACTATCTATCTTAGACTCGCTTGGTTCCATTGGATAGGTTGCTTAAGAAAAAATGTCCGCGGGGAACGGATGCAACAACACATCATAATAGGAAGGTCATATACAGACTTCATTATTGGGTACCCTGATCGTAATGGTCGTGCCCTCCTGGTGTACTGAGTCGATATCCACATAGCCGCCAAGCCGCTTTGTAGTTTCCTTCACAATATACAATCCAAGGCCCGATCCCTGACTGCGTTCAGTTCCCCGGTAAAACATTTCGAACACACGCGGAAGCACACTGTCCTTGATTCCAATGCCATTGTCTTTTACAGTTAAGAGAAGCTCGCTATATGTGACCACAGCCGAAATCCCTACCATGTGTTGCACGTCCTTGTTCCTGTAGATGATCGAATTTGCCAGAATGTTATTGAGTACCACGGCCAGCCGGGTCTTATCAGACTTCAATGGAAAGTCACCTTGCACGTTGATCGTCCAGGTAATGGACTGTTCAGGATCCAGATAGCGGAGGTTTTTTATCGTTTGCTGGACCAACTCATCAAGGTCAGTTTCCTCGCATTCAACGTCGTTGTGAGCGTTCCTCGAATACTGGATTATTTCCTTGAGGGTGTCATCCAGCCGCATAATGCTTGTCCGCATCATTTCATGCATGGACTCGAACTTGTGGTCGCCGTCTTCCCGCTGCATGAGATTAAGCAAGCCCATAACGGAGGTCAGTGGAGCGCGCAGGTTGTGGGAAACGCTGTAGACAAAACTGTC
This sequence comes from Chryseolinea sp., assembly GCA_035489615.1. GTDB lineage: Bacteria > Bacteroidota > Bacteroidia > Cytophagales > Cyclobacteriaceae > Chryseolinea. The sequence continues at coordinate 5,052 of DATHKA010000229.1, read as the reverse complement.
CAACTCCTTGTTGACCTTTATCAGCTCTGTATTCTGCTTTCTCAGCGCACGCCTTGCCTCTCTTTTTAAATACGTGAGCTTGCGCTCCTTTAAGGCCCGCCTGACTGCTGAAGGCAGACGGGAGAGATTGGATTTCAGGATATAGTCATCGGCCCCAAGCTTCAGGCACGTGGCGGCAAATTCTTCCGAAACAGTGCCAGTGACCAGTATGAACGGTGCAATCGCCCTTTCCTTGAGACTGATCTTCAACGCTTCAATGGAGTTAAACTGCGGAAGACCGTGGTCTGATAATATCACATCGGGCTCGAAATTGATGATGGCCCTATTGAAATCTTCGCGCGAATCCACCCGCTCGGTCTCGAAATTGATGTTGTCCTTTCTGAGAGCGTGTTCGATCAATCCGGCGTCGTCAACACTGTCCTCAAGTATCAGAATCTTTAATCTGTTTTTGTTTGCCATAACCAACAATTACCATAACTCAATAAAAAAATGGAGGCTTGCGCAAAAATTTCCCGTGGAGCAAGCACTGATATCAGGTAATATAGTTTTTTCCGCTTAAAAGAACAAGGTCAATTCGGCGCGTGGCATAATGATTACGATCCTAATCGATAAACCGCCGGAAATAGCGCCCTGCCTACACGCGCAAGGGAGAGCTGATTCACTCCAGCGAAATGATGCCGTTCTTTATAGCGTACTTGGTAAGCTCAACCGCGTTCTTCAGGCCCAGTTTCCCAAGGATATTTGCCTTGTGCGTTTCAACGGTCTTAACGCTGATGAACAAAATATCGGCGGTTTCCTGGTTACTCTTTCCCGAGGCCACCAATCGAAGGATCTCGTTTTCGCGACTGGTCAGGTCCTTGGATATTTTTTGCACGGTTTTTCGTCCCTCGCTTTCTCCCTGGTAGAAATCCTCAAACACGAGATTTGTGATCGCTGCGTTGAAGTACTTCTTGCCCTGCATGACGGAATGAATTGCCTCGACGAGTGTGGCCTTATCCACATCTTTCGGAAGATATCCGTCAATACCGGCTTTTATCCCATTCGAAACGAGTTCTTTCTTGATCTCCGAAGAGATGATCAGAACCTTTATCGAACTGTCCTGTTCTTTGATCCAACGCGTGGCTTCAAGGCCGGTCATCCCGCCCATCATGATGTCCATCAATATCACATCGGGCTTCCGCTCCATAGCGACATTGATGGCTTCTTCGCCACTAGAACAGCCCCCCACGACTTCCATACCGGCAACGGAATTCAGAATCGCCGCAATGCCATCGCGCAGAATGGTGTGATCGTCAACCAACAGAATTCTAACTTTGTTGCTCATGCCCGTCACATAAATGTGTTGAACTTCACGATAATATTTGTCCCTTCATTGATTTCACTTTGAACGTCGACGGAGCCACCAAGGACCTCAACTGCACGCTTGACAATGGAAAGACCCAACCCCGTCCCTTTGATCTGACCGACGTTCCTGCCCCTGCTAAAGGGTTCGAAGATCGTTGCGAGATCGTCGTTGCCGATGCCGATTCCCTTGTCCATGACGCTGACTTCAATATTCTTCCGTGTAGATCCGATGTCCACATAAATTTCGCGGTGAGATGGCGAGAATTTCATTGCGTTCGAAAAAAGATTCAGAAATACATTGCGCAGCAGTTTCTCGTCGCTTTCCATTTCAATGACGGGATGTGAAGTCTTAAATATAACCTCATGCGAACCCTGCGCATTTTCCACCACCTCTCTTGCCAAACGCGTCAGCAATGCCACTATGTCAAGCCGCTGATGTGATGCCTTGATCTTGGTGCCCTCTGTTTTGCCAAGCGTGAGCACGTCGTCAATCAAAGAACGCATGTGAGCAATTTGTTTTTCGATGGTATCCAGTTTTTCAATCACGTCGTCTTCGCGTACCTGGGTTCGTACGTACTGTGCAGCGGACGCGATGGTCGAGAGTGGTATCCTGAGTTCATGAGACGCCATTGACACAAACCGATTCCTGATCTCGACCAGTTCTTTTTCTTTGCCCAGTGCTACCTTCAGCTTCTCGGTACGGTTCACCACTACGCGCTCGAGCGATTTTCTGTATTCTGTCAACTCGGTTACATCATGACCTACAAACAAGACTCCGATAACCCTGCCCTCGTTGTTGATCTTTGGCGTTGCATTTACCAGAACATTCACGACGTCCCCTGACCTGGTCTTGAACAGAAGCTCAAAGTTGCTTCCCATCATTCCCTTAAGGACAAGGTCGAGAAACAGGCGGAATTCACTCAGGCAGGCGGCATCGACAAATGTGTCCAGCTGTTTGGCCAACGCTTCGTTCTTGGCATATGATGTAGTGCGGGCGCATTCAGCATTCCATTCCGTAAGGTACTCCCGGCTATCAATACTGAAGATAACCGCATTGGCGCTTTCGACCATGCTGGCATACTCCTGTAGCAATTGGGTCGCTCTTTTCTGAAAGACTTTCTCGCCGGTAGTCTCCCGGAAGATCACGCACACGAGAGGTGGCCGTGTATCGCTACCGTGGAACGGGCCGAAAACTGTTTCAAAGTGGCTCACCCTCCCCTTTCGGTCCCGGTACTCAAACTCGAGTACGCTTTTTTCTTTCTTCAGCCGTGCCCGGTCCAGCGCTGCCACCACCATCTCCCTGTTGGCCTCCGGAACCAGGTCCGGAAAATGCGCTCCCGCTACAAATGGCCGGTCCGCCACTGCCTCAAAGCGTCTAGCCTCGCCGTTCACAAAAGCGACGTCATTTTGCTGATCTATCACAAAAGCTGGCGCTGGGAGGTTATCAAGGACGGACAAATTCATGTTAGCGGTTACGTTGAGCTTCAGGAAACCCTTGTTATCCGATCCCTTTGATCATCGCTGCGGTTTCAAATAGCGATAAATCACGTTCCGACGACTTCTCATGGAGGCCAGGAGACGCGACCGGGACAAACCAGGCGTTGGCGTGTTTTTATTTACTCAAGTTAACGCAGCATCCAACAAGAGACCACATTTTTTATATGAACACACACGCGCCCTAAGGGAAACCCCTAGACCAATGCCCTTCTGAGCGGCTGTTTCCAGGCCCGGGGCCATTCCGGCTCCTCCTCCCCGGTTCGCCACGCCCTTTCCTGATTTTTGGAATTGAGGAAATCACCGATGTGCAGCGCCCTGTTTTGTACCAACTTTACATCATCAAACACAAACAAAACATTTAATCCTCAGAATTATGTCGTTATCAAGCAGACTCAGACACAAGGCCATCACCTCGTCTATGACGATGATGGTAACGCTCATTGCCTCTGTTTATTCATGCACGGCAGAGGCACAGGACATCAATGACACTCCCCCCGAACACAGGGGTGCAGGGTCACTGAATATAACCTCACCGATACCCCTGGCGGCAGACGTGAACGTTCACGCCAGGCCTCATCACATGAAAGCTCTCAACAGCGGCTTTGATGACGTTAAGCCCAGGATCACGCCTTGTGGAAACCGTCTGTACTTCAGCCGCAATTTTCACCCCGGTAATGTAGAAGGCGCACTGGACTCCGAAGATATCTGGTATTCCGATTTCGATGCCGCTACCAGCAGCTGGTCAGAACCCATCCACCTCCGCGGTGTGCTCAACAATGCAGGACCTAATTATGTCAACAACGTCAGTGCCACAGGTGATACCATTATCCTGGGAAACCAATATCTCAAGAAAGGCAAAATGAGGGCAGGTCTGTCCTACAGTGTCAAAGTTGACGGCGAATGGAGTGCTCCTGTCAACATTGACATCCATGATTACTACAACACCTCTGAACACGAGAACTCATTTGTGGCTCTTAAGAACGGTATTATCATCTCGGCCATCGAGCGCTCCGAAGGATATGGCGGACGCGACCTGTTCGTAAGTTTCTGGGATGGCGTAAAAGCGACCATGCCGATGAATATGGGCGAAGTTATAAACACTGAGTTTGAAGAGTCGTCACCTTTCCTGGCGGCCGACAATAAGACGCTCTATTTCGCCTCAAGAGGTCACAACGGCTACGGCGGATTTGACATCTGGATGACCAAACGTCTTGATGATTCGTGGACGAATTGGAGCACCCCGCAAAACCTCGGCCCGGCGGTAAACGGTAAGATGGACGATGAATTTTTCAGCATAACCAACTGCGGTAAGGTAGCGTTGTTCTCCCGGCAGGTTAATGTCCACAACACTGATCTTTTCAAAATCTCCATGGAAGAACTCTTCAAAGCCCCCGCCGATAAAAATAAGGATACTGACCGCCAGAGCACAAACCTCGCGTCACTATAACAGAACTTGGATAGTAATAATAATAAAGAGCAGTTGATTTGAGAGGTTGATGAAGTGAAGTTGATCAGTGAAGTTGGAGGTGAAGTTGATTAAGTGAAGTTGATGAAGTGAAGTTGATCAGTGTTTGAAAGCACAGCCGGCAGCGACCGGCTGTTTTTTTTTGCACCCCGCTGTTATATGGTTTTTAGTTTGTGCTTTGTATAGCAGGAATAGGATTGGGTGAAGGTTCGCCGTGAGGAAATCCAACACACGCGGAGTCTAAGGAGCATTGGAGTTCAAGGGGGTTCATCTATATTTTTTGTTTTGTTCTCTTAAGATAGTTTAAGGAAGGCTGTGCTTTGTAGGATGCTTAAAGGCCGAGTCACAGGAGCGTGCGACACGACGGGCAATGCTTCGACGCTACGCGTCGAGTTCGCTTCTGCAGTGCCCTTCGATGCGTTGAATATTTTGTCGCGTACGCCCAAGCCTCAAACTTTCTGTCTTGTGTTGAATGGAGTTGAAGAGATTAATGCACACGCGAATTGGCGATACGCTTAAGGCCGTCTTTTAGTTGTGCGGCGTGAAAATTTATAAGAAGTCCGGTGCTAAAATTACCAAGTCGTAGATAGGTTAGAACTTGCTCGGAAGTGAACTCGGCGCAGCTCTTCCACGGTCTTGAGTTCAATGACTACTTTTTGTTCAACGAGAAGGTCTATCCGATAGGCTTGATCGAGCCTGACACCTTTGTGAAAGACCGGCATCAGTTTTTCCTTCTCCACAGACCA
>DATHKA010000228.1:0-2781 GCA_035489615.1 Chryseolinea sp. | reverse complement strand
GCACGGGTGCCGGTTCCCCGGACTTAGGAAACGATATCAGACCAGATGCCACCACGCTGGTTCCTTTATACTCAGTGTTGTAAGTCACCTTGTAGACATCAACGTCGGCGATAAACTTGCTGACATCGATATTGAGCCCGGATAATTGGGCGACTAATTGAATCTGAGCGGCACTAATGGTGGCAACGAGCGTTGCATCGACCAAAGTCTTGGGCTCTTCCTGTGGCAGGGGGTCAACCTTGTCGTCGTTGCAGGAAGTTAACATTAACCCGGCCGCGAGAAGCAGGCATTGAATTATTCTGAGGTACCGGAATGCATATATTTCAACGGTCATGATAGGATCTTTTTGGTTCACCTTGCGCGAAAGTAATTCGTTGCAAGACAATTGAGAGAATGATTGTTTGTCTGACGAGCTATATCAAAAAACGAGCCGCGGCCCGGCCAAATTGCTGCTTCGCCACAATTCGGTGTAATTTTGTAAATGCTGCAGTCGGAATCAACCGCGTTGATCAAAATGAAGGCCCGGGAGTTGGGTTTTAGCCACTGCGGTATTTCGCGGGCGGAGTTTCTGGCAGAAGAGGCACCACGTCTGGAGGATTGGCTCAAACGCCAATATCAGGGCGAGATGAGTTATCTGGAGCGCCATTTCGACAAGAGACTCGATCCCACATTGCTGGTGCCAGGCGCAAAGTCGGTCGTGAGCCTCGTGTACAATTATTATCCCGAGAAGCATCAGAACGCTGACACGTTAAAGATTGCCAAGTATGCGTACGGCGAGGATTATCACTACGTAGTGCGTGAAAAATTAAACACGTTGATGAATATTATTCACGAGCAGATTGGTGAGGTCTCAGGACGGGCATTTGTTGATTCAGCACCAGTTATGGAACGGGTTTGGGCACAACGCAGCGGCGCGGGATGGATTGGTAAAAATAGTTTGTTGCTGAACCGCGACCTCGGCAGTTTCTTCTTCCTGGCCGAGCTCGTGATTGATCTCGAGCTGGATTGTGATTCGCCGGTAAAGGACTATTGCGGCACTTGTACGGCGTGTATGGACGCGTGTCCAACGGATGCGATACCCGCACCATACGTGGTCGACGGCAGCAAATGCATATCGTACTTCACGATCGAACTGAAGGACCAGATTCCGGCTGAAGTGAAAGGCAAGTTTGAGAATTGGATATTCGGATGCGACATCTGTCAGGACGTTTGCCCGTGGAATCGATTTTCGAGGCCACATCACGAAAAACGGTTAGAGCCTTCCCCGGAGTTGTTGGGAATGAACAGAAGCGACTGGGTGGAAATGACCGAAGAGGTTTTTGATACGGTATTCAGAAATTCACCCCTTCAACGATCGCGCTATTCCGGATTGCGAAGAAACATAGACTTTGTGACTGACACACCCGCTGCACCACACCCGCCCGGGACAACGGCGGCCAGCAAATCAACCAATCAATAGATCTATAAAAAAAAGAGCTCCCGGTCCTTCCGAGAGCTCCTTCGAACCTTTGGTTCATTAACTTTTTTACACGACCACGAAGCAGCGATTCAAGATGTCTTCGTGTTCAGATCCAAACTTGGTGTAGCACCAATTTCGGAGTTCGTTCAGTTCCTCGCCGATCATAAGATTAATCGCCTTCCGAAGTTCCTTCTCGAACAAAAGCGCGCTGAAACTCACCTTGGTGAGCACGATTTTAACATAGTTAAGCATGTCAGATAAAAAAATTAGTCCCTAACACCTGTTAAGGTAGAAAATGTCGGTTTAAAGTAAAAGAATCTCGTCAAACTTTAATTATCGATCCCGGGAAGTGGGTTATTTCCCAGCCGGGTAACCGATACTCCAGACTATTTTACTTGCACCAAAGGCATTTTTCCCACCTTATCCACGTTTTATATAAGTTTGTAACGAGCAGAAAGGTGCCGGATTTCATATGAGGCCAATTATTTATCTAAAAACTTTATGGGTGGCCTGTGCCATTTTAATGTCGCAACATGTATTTGCGCAGACCGTTCAGGTCACGCTTGGGCCAGACGAAATCGGGGAGAATCAGGTTTGGACCATCACTGTCACCGTACAGAATGATCGGCTAAAGAACTATGACAACTTTCCAGACATAACCGGTTTTCGCAAGCGCGGCCAGAGTACCCAATCCACGACAAACATCATCAACGGACAGGTTTCGTCGTCGCAAAGCGTCATCATGACCTACCTGCCTGAAAAGCAGGGAACATTCACTATTCCACCGTTCACGATGAAGGTGAATGATAAGTCCGTCAATGTTCCGGGCAAACGGGTGAAGGTAGGGCCGGGTGCCCAACAACAACAGCAGAGAGACCCCTTCAAGAGCTTCTTCGACAGAGATAACGACGACTATTTTGGCAAGGGCGGCGACCCGGAGTTTGTCGATATTAAAGAGGATGCCTTCCTGGCGCTCACGACGAGCAAGGACGAAGTTTTCGTGGGCGAAGGGTTCAATGCCACGCTGTCATTTTTTGTATCTCAAGACAACCGCGCACCGCTGCAGTTCTATGAGTTGGGCAAGCAGCTGGCCGACATTCTCAAGAAGGTCAAGCCTACCAATTGCTGGGAGGAGAACTTCAACATTGAAAACATCGATGGCGAAAGCGTCCGCATCAACGGTAAAGACTACACGCAGTACAAGGTGTATCAGGCAACCTATTTCCCACTCAATGCCGAGCCGATCAGTTTCCCTTCAGTCGGTCTTGAAATGATAAAGTACAAGGTCGCTAAGAATCCATCATTTTTTGGCCAGAACCGGA
>DATHKA010000227.1:0-6809 GCA_035489615.1 Chryseolinea sp. | reverse complement strand
CTGGCCCCCGAGCTTTCCTTCTGTTCCCACTTCGAGTGCCACGCGCGTTACTTCAGATCCAAATGAGTTTAGCTGATCCACCATCGTGTTAATGGTATTCTTCAGCTCAAGCATTTCACCCCGCACGTCCACCGTGATCTTCTTCGACAAGTCACCGTTTGCCACGGCGGTTGTCACCCCGGCGATATTTCTTACCTGATTGGTCAGGTTACCAGCCATTTCATTCACGGAGTCGGTCAAGTCTTTCCACGTACCACCTACTCCGGGCACATCAGCCTGGCCCCCCAGCTGACCCTCTGATCCTACCTCCCGGGCTACACGCGTCACTTCCGAAGAGAAGGAATTCAACTGATCCACCATGGTATTGATCGTATTCTTCAACTCGAGCAACTCGCCCTTGGCGTCAACGGTAATTTTCTTCGATAAGTCTCCTTTTGCCACTGCCGTCGTCACACCGGCGATGTTACGCACCTGCGCCGTGAGGTTGCCGGCCATTTGATTCACTGAATCGGTCAGATCCTTCCACACACCGCCAACCCCTTTCACCGTAGCCTGCCCGCCGAGTCGTCCTTCCGTACCCACCTCGAGCGCCACCCGTGTTACTTCCGACCCGAAGGAGTTCAACTGATCCACCATCGTATTAATGGTGTTCTTCAGTTCGAGCATTTCTCCCTTTACGTCTACCGTGATCTTTTTCGACAGGTTACCGCGCGCAATGGCGGTCGTTACTTCGGCGATATTTCTTACCTGGCTGGTGAGGTTACCCGCCATGTTGTTTACGGAGTCAGTCAGATCTTTCCATACGCCACCCACTCCCTTAACTTTAGCCTGACCGCCCAGCTTGCCTTCCGACCCCACCTCACGCGCCACACGCGTTACTTCCATCGAAAACAGGTTGAGCTGTTTTACCATGTAGTTTACCTCTTTGGCAATGCGCAAAAATTCTCCCTCCAGTTTGTGGTCTGAGATCTCTTCAGGCATTTCCTGAGACAGATTCCCCTTTGCCACGGAACTGATAACGTGGGCTATTTCGATAGTAGGGTGCACAAGGTCAGAGATCAATACGTTGAGCGAGCGTACACCTTCTCCCCACGAGCCCTTATTGCTGGGTAGCTCGATGCGCTCGGTGAGCTTTCCCTGTTTACCGATGGTATTTCCCGCGCGCGTGAATTCAAGCATCATGCGCTCATTCAGCGAAATGATCTCATTCAGCGTATCGAAAATCTTTCCGTTCAGGCCCACTTCGTCTATCGGCAAGCGAACGGAAAAATTCCCATTCTTTACCTCGGCCAAAACGTGTAACAATTCCTTAGACCGTTCGACATCAAGGGTAAGTGCATGGCCATTGTGGTTGCCATTTCCGTTTGGCCCTTTTAATGCTTTCGCCCCTTTCAAAGGCGTATGACCATTACCACGCGAGCGCTCCTGCGTCCCATTGTGTCCGTTCGAAGCGCGCGCTGTCTTTTTGGTTGCCACCCGCTTTGTCTTGGCGGCAGTTGCCTTCATGGCCTTTGTCTTTTTTGCACGCTTATCCTGTACGTCATCCTTGATCTTCATAGAAGGCGATTTTAGTCTGAGGGTAAAATTAAGGAAGTATGTGGCTCAATTGCATGAATTCAGCGCAATCCGAAAAGCGGCAAAAAAATGTTAGAAACACAGAAACGGGGTTGTGGAATTTTATCATCAATTCTAACTCCGTGCCAAATGGATAGCGGGCGGGGAAGGCCTCAAAAAACGTGTGCGGCCGGGAATCTTATTCCCATTCAGTTTGCCCGACTGTGGAATATACTCCACACCCGGGTGGGCTGGACTACCGGTCATGACTGAAAAGCCGCCCTTAACAACTGGCACTAATATTCGAACTACGCAAGGGTCCAAACCTTAATCCTATGCTCAGAATCCTCGGACTTACCTTTCTTGTGCTGTTGACGCTGCTGCTTTTCGGGTTCGGAGGCAGTCTGGTCCTAGGCGCACTGCCCCTGGCTCGGATACTTTTCTATTGCTTCGTGCTCCTGATACTGCTCTTCCTCCTGCTCGGTCCCGGACTCATCAAACGGAGGTGATCCACTCATTCCGGCAATTTGAAGCGGACGTGGAAGGTGGTTCCAATACCGGGTTCACTTTCCACATCGACCTGTGCGCAGTGGCTATTCAGGATATTTTTTGTAGAAGTTAGTCCAAGGCCCATTCCACTCTGTTTATCGGTAAAAAATGGATCAAACAATTTGCCCAAATCGTCCTTCACAATACCCTTGCCGTTGTCGGCAATCGACACCACAACCTCCTGGCCCTTTCTCAGAGCATCTATGCGAAGAAAGCCGGATTCCTGTGTTATCGCTTCGATAGCATTTATAATGATGTTAAGTAATGCGACCTGGATCTTGTCCGGATCGACGAGTATTTTCGGCAAATCCTGCGCAAATTCCACCTCCAGCGTAATCTGATTGAGCTTGATGCGATCAATGGCCAGCTTTAGGGTATCATCAACTATATCACGAACCGACGACAATTGCAGATTCAATTCCCTGGGCCTACTCGATCTCAGCATTTCCCCTACGAGTTGTTCAATGCGATGGGAATTTCTTTCGATGATGTCAGCATACAACGTTCCAGCTTCACTGTCTTCTGGCAGTTCGCGTCGAAGCTGATCGAGAGCCAGGCTTAGATTCGTGAGCGGGTTGCGAACTTCGTGCGCGATAGTACGCGCCAGTTTACCGGTTAACGACAGGCGCTCGGCAATCAGCAAATCTTTTTCGGCCTGTTTTCTCAAAGTAAGGTCGTGGACAATGCACTGAAAACAGCAGAGCTCCCTGGATGGATGAGGGATGTACACACAGTTCAGAAGTGATTCTTTGGTCTCCCCGTTGCGCGTAACCAATCTCACCTCGAAATCCTTTATGTGATCTGTTTCTGTCAGGCTGGTACGGTAACGCGTGAATTCGTCGGCGTCTCCAAACAAAGACTGTAAGCTCATTCCCGCAATTTCCGAAGCCGCATAGCCAAACATTTGCACAAAAGATTCATTCACATCAGTCAGTTTAAGGGATCGCGTGGCCAGCAGGATGGGGTCAATGCTTCGCTCGAACAACGAACGGTACTTGCGCTCTTTTTCATCCAGCTCGCGAATGATCTTGGCCCGGCTCCACGCATAGCGAATGCTGCGTTCCAGCAGCGAGGAATTCAATTCACTTTTTATGAGGTAATCTGCCGCACCTGATCTACTGGCATCAATATCTACATTGAGGTTGTTCTGACCGGTAAGAATTATCGAAGGGGCAAGAATTCCGTTATCATGTAGAAAGCGCACGAGCTCCAGGCCGTTCTCACCGCCTAAATGATAATCCACCAGGTACAGGTCATAGGCTTCCGTTAACGCCTTTTTGCGGGCTGCTCCGATGCTTGGTTCCCAGACGACGTCGAAATCGAATGTGTCGATTCCCGACAGATACTCTTTTGCGAGGATCACGTCGTCTTCATCGTCCTCCACCAGCAGGACCCGGATCGTAGGCTTCGTGTTTTTCATTCTTGTCTGTGCCTTATCAAACAACTTTTATTCCATAGCCGCCGAATCAAAGCCCAGTAATTGTCGCGCAATACGGCGCCCATTGTAGAATTTGGACGCAGTGAATGTGTAAAGGTGAGCGTTCAGTCCTCAAATCGGGTAACAGTATTCCTTCAATCGATTAGTATGAACTGGCACGCATTTCCCTTGACGAATCATCAACGGTTCTTTATCAAGACAAGTCAATTATGAAAAGTATCCTCTACATCCTCGCAGTATTGCTGCTCACGACGTGGCTGGTTGGTACCCTCGTCTATATGGTGGGCGCATGGGTGCATTTGTTCCTGATCTCCTCGCTGCTGGTCATCCTGCTGCTGTCGCGCATGGACAGGACCATGACGACCTGACGGATACCCTTTGTTACGAAGAATTTTCGCCACGCAGGGCCCAGCAATGTTTACTACTGCTCCTCATAGCATCTATCAACATTAAATTGCATGAACCATGAAAGCTAAAACGAATCACAAGGCCAACGTTGCCCGAAAACATTCGCGGGTTCCACGAAAAGGCGCGCCACGGAAGAGTATCGAAAATCGCGACCTCAACGTCGACAATGAAACCACCAATGCGGACCGGGAAGAAGAGTGGAGTGAAAAGAAAGTAAACGACGTAACATTGCCCAGTGATCGCAGTGTGGAAGACGAAGAAGATCGCGAAGCCAAACGGAAAATAGCGGATGCAAACCCCGCTGATGACATTCAGAACTGAGGTTGTATCGAATGAAATGAGAATGTCTCAAACAAAAGAGGCAGCAAAGCAAGCAAAGTATTTTTACCGCAGAGAGGCAAGGACGCGAAGCTTCGCAAAGGGTGCCTGCGGCACAAATTAAGAATTTGCCATAGAAAGAGGCTGCCTCAAAACGGACAGCCTCTCTTCTTTCTATTCTACCGTTTACTACTACTCTCCGTCGTGGGTCTTATCATGATTTTCAATCATCGAAAGATGTTCCTTTAAACCAGGCAAGGTGGCAACGATCCACTCTTTAAGCTCCGGATCTTCGGTCTTATCAAGACGTGATTCGAACTTGTTGATAGACTTTTCATGGCGATCCTCCATGGCATCGCACCATTGCTCGTCAAACTTATCGGAGGATTCTTCCGAAAGTTTGTTCATCTCTTTAACATCATTATCGGACTCCTGTAAGGGAATGGCAATGCCGTTTTTGTCGGCATAGGCTTTCAATTCGTTCAGGATCTTCATGTGTTGTTCTTCAAGCGTCGCCGCCATGGCCTTCACATCACTGTTGCTAGACTTATTCTTTGCCAGTTGGGCGATCTTAATTTCAGCGAGATTGCTGGTCACGGCATTGACGACGAAGTCTGCATCCTTTTCCTCCGTGCGGTCCGTGAAAGTCGAGTCGTTGGCGTCTTCCGCCATTTCAATGCTCTCGTCGTGGGAAGAAGCGGTTTCCTGCTTCTTTGATTCGCAGGAGGAGAGTAATAGGGACAGCACCAATGCTGAAGTGCCGAATGTGCTAAATAGTGTTATCTTTTTCATGTGAGTAGGCTTTTAGTGGTTAGCGTAATAATTAGTTGTTATGATGGTATTGGTCTTGATTGTTATCCAGGCAACGGCATCTTGTGCAGCGACCCCGGACGGTAAGGATTGTTCTAAAATCATACCACCACCAAACACCCCTGTAATCGGGGTATTGCATGTAACAATTTCCACAGTTAATCTCGCATAGCAGGAGACTTTTCCCTACCGGCCGATTGGCGTGCGTTACGGAGGAATCACATTGAAAACGTTAGGATAGAGAACCGTTAGGATTGCCATCGTTCGAGGCGTTGCGAACAGGTAAAAGCACGGATCCATTTAAAGGTTGAAATGTTCATTTAAATGGAATATACCCCGTCTAAACAATGGCCTCGAATTGTGTTTTTAAATACGCCTGAAAAGGAATATCATGGGCTTTTATATCTACTAAGGATAGTAGTGTAAGGGCCACCCATTGAATAAAAGCGCGATACCAGGCGGCAGACTTTGATCTGTCAACAGGTCTCGCGTGGCATATTAAACTTACGATCCAAAAAATGAAACCCTCCGTTTTTCTGGCCGACGACGACGACGATGATTGCGTATTGTTCCAGGATGCGATGAATGAAGTGGCGCGCGACCATGAACTCGTAATTGCGTACGATGGGCAGGAGTTGCTGGAAGTGCTCGAAGCTCGCGTACCGCCTGAACCGCGAGTCATCTTTATTGATCTCAATATGCCGCGCAAAAATGGCATCGAATGCCTGCAAGAGATCAAGCGCATGGAAAAACTCAAAGACATACCAGTCGTCATTCTATCCACCTCGTCACAAGCGGACTCGATCGAGACGGCCTATGCGCACGGAGCCGATCGCTATGTTACCAAACCTGGCACCTATGCCATGCTGAAGAAAACAATTGTGACCGTCCTGGCCATTGACTGGAACAACGCGCGGCCCATTTCGTTCGATCAGTTTATCCTGAGTATTTCGTAATATTCAGCGTCATTTATCAACGACACCTGCAACACCGTATGAAACGAACCAAAGTGGCCATCCTCGGAGGTGGTTTTATTGCTGACATTCATCTGGAAAGTTACCATCGATTTATTCCTGAAGCCGAAGTAGTTGCTATCTATGCGCGTCAGTCGGACAAGGCGAAAGCCATGGCGGAAAAGCACGGCCTGGCGAATTGGTACCACAACATCGACACGCTGTTGGCCGACTCAGGATGCGAGGTAGTAGATATTTGTCTTCCGAATTACCTGCATGCCGATGCTACGCTAAAGGCCGCGGCAGCCGGCAAGCACATCATCATTGAAAAGCCCCTCGCCGTTACCCTGGAGGAGGCCGATGCCATGATTGACGCCTGCAAGAAAGCAAACGTAAAGCTCATGTATGCCGAAGAGCTATGCTTTGCACCGAAGTACGAACGCGTACGCCACCTGGTCAAAGAAGGCGCCGTTGGTGACATCTTTATGCTTAAACAATCTGAAAAGCACTCTGGTCCGCACACCGATTGGTTTTATGATATCCAGTACTCGGGTGGTGGCGTTCTTATGGATATGGGCTGCCATGCCTTTGGTTGGTTTTTTTGGATGCTCAACAACACGCCTGTGAAGAGTGTGCAGGCAAGTATGAATACCGTGCTGCACAAGGGCAGGACGCGCGGCGAAGATAATTCAGTGGTCATCGTGGAATTCGAGAACGGCGTCACGGCTGTAGCGGAAAACAGTTGGGCCAAGCACGGGGGTATGGACGACCGCAGCGAA